>NZ_BADY01000070.1:0-20545 GCF_000241185.1 Pseudoalteromonas sp. BSi20495 | reverse complement strand
AGCAGCTAATTAGCTGCTTTTTTGTGTCTGATTTAAAATGAATTTATATAAAACGCTTGATTATAAAATCTACTTTTACACGCTTAGCTTGGCCAAGTAGTTTTTTAACTGGCTGCGGGTAATCATCCATCGTTTCTAAATCATCTGGGCCTGTTAAACGGCGACAGTGTTGTAAAATTTCATGCTTTTCGTTATCAATGGCATCCATAATTGTTTGCTCTGGATCTTCTATTAAAATACCATTTTCGATATCAAGGCCCCATGCACGCGGATTTAAGTTATGCCCGCTCAGTAAATGTTTTGTTCTATCTGAACAAATACCTTTTAAATGAAACGAATTACTTCCATCTTTCCACAAATACACATTTAAATTGCCGTTATCGATATGGCGTTTTTGCGTTTTTACAAACTTATGCAAAATAGTTTCGTATAAATAAGGTAGTGCCCCTATTTTACTAAACGGCTCACTTGGCGGTAAATAAAAGTCATTTGCTGTTTTATCGCCTACCACAATAGTCACTTGTTTGCCTTGCTTTAATAAACGGCGCAGTGATCGCATAAGCGGCGCCGGAAAATTAAAGTATGGCGTATACAACACAAGCTCTTGCTCTGTGGTATCAAATAACGCTTTTATTAAACGATTTAATTCGTTATTACGACGGCCAAACCCCAAAAATAAACGAATACCTAATGCTTGCGTATTTAGTTGCTCTGCTGCGTTATAACTGGCGGCCTTTAAATCACGCATTAATTGCTTTTGGTCAAGTTTGAAGTCGTGTAAACGTTTAAGCGGTCGTGTGTCTATGCGTGGCACAGCAACGGAGCTAATTAGCTTTGTCTCAATAAAATCAACCACTGATTCACACAGTTCGCTCTGCGTTATTAAAAAGTAACGATCGAGTCTGTAGCGTTCGTTATACTGCAAATACACGTTGTTTAAGCTTGCGCCGCTGTAAAGTAAGGTATCGTCAATGACAAACCCCTTTAAATGCAATACGCCAAATAATTCTTTAGCTTTTACAGGTACGCCATAAACTTGTACGTTCGATTTAAACTTTTCTAAATCGTCACAGTATAAACTTGCATTGCCGTCAGACTTCTCTGCACCAATAAGACCACGTTGCGCACGATGAAAATCCACCAGCACTTTTATTTCAAGTGCTGGGTTTGTTAATGACACACGGTGCAAAGCTTCTAAAATTTCGCGACCTGCTTCGTCATCTTGTAAATAAAGCGCTGTGATATAAATTCGTTTTTTTGCGCTACTGATCAAACGTAGCAATTGCGTTCGGTAATCTTGCGCATTGGTTAAGACGTTAACGTCTTTTGAAGTCAACCCGAATGCGGGTTTTTCCTGCCAAAATAACATAGTTGCCTATTCACTTGGGTCACATGATTTATCAGTGACAAATAAAATTAGGTAAAACATAACAAAAAAAATCAAAGTGGTCATGAATTAACGTTGTTTTGTTGCCTGTTAGTCTATTTATTGAGCTACTTTACTTTATTAAACGCAAAAGCCACAATCTCTAGTACACAATACTGCACAGCTTTTCGATTTGCTAAAAAAAATAATCTCGGATTTTGTTTACTTCTGCCTTGTTTTTCTTAGAATCGAGCGCATTAAAGACCGTATTAAACGTTTAGGAAAAAATAATGACTGAAGCAAAACATTGTAAGCTACTAATTTTAGGCTCTGGCCCAGCTGGTTATACTGCCGCAGTATATGCAGCACGTGCAAATTTAAACCCTGTTTTAATTACAGGCATTCAACAAGGTGGCCAATTAACAACCACGACTGAAGTTGAAAACTGGCCTGGTGATGCACACGGCTTAACAGGTCCTGCATTAATGGATCGTATGAAAGAGCACGCTGAGCGCTTTGAAACTGAAATTGTGTTTGATCACATTAATAAAGTAGATGTATCTAAGCGCCCTTTCACACTAACTGGCGACCAAGGTACTTACACATGTGATGCGTTAATCATTGCAACGGGTGCGTCTGCTAAATACTTAGGCTTAGAGTCTGAAACTAATTTCCAAGGCCGTGGTGTTTCGGCATGTGCTACATGTGACGGCTTTTTCTATAAAGGTCAGAAAGTAGCGGTTGTTGGTGGTGGTAATACGGCGGTTGAAGAAGCGCTCTACTTATCTAACATTGCTGACGAAGTACATGTTATTCATCGTCGTGATAGTTTCCGCAGTGAAAAAATACTTGCTGACCGCCTTGCTGAAAAAGCAGCAAACGGTAACGTTGTAATGCATTACAACCGCACGCTTGACGAAGTATTAGGCGACCAAATGGGTGTAACTGGCGTTCGTATTAAAGATGCACACTCTGATGCAACTGAAGAACTAGATTTAGCCGGTGTATTTATTGCTATTGGCCATAAGCCAAATACAGATATGTTTGTTGGCCAACTAGAAATGAAAGATGGCTACTTAGTTGTAGAGTCTGGATTGAACGGTAACGCGACTCAAACAAGTGTAGAAGGCGTTTTTGCTGCTGGTGATGTATCTGACCACATTTACCGTCAAGCAATCACATCAGCGGGTACTGGCTGTATGGCTGCCCTTGATGCAGAACGTTTCTTAGATAATTTATAAGCAATTAAATAAATTATTATAGGGCTGGTTATTCAGCCCTTTTTTTATGCCTAAAATATAGTTACACTTTTACGATCAATTATAAGATAAGTACTGTATGAAAAATCAGCTATACCAATTAAGCGAAAACGATATAGCATTCCCCAATCCGGAATACGCATTAGAATCCCCTGATGGCTTACTCGCAATTGGCGGAGATTTAAGTTTACCTCGCCTAAGTAATGCCTACAAAAGCGGAATATTCCCTTGGTTTAGTGAAGATGAGCCTATTATGTGGTGGTCGCCGAGCGAACGCGGGATTTTTGAACTGGATGATTTTCATATAAGTAAAAGTCTGCGTAAGCATTTAAAAAAGCACCCTGTAAGAGTAACCATTAATAATGCCTTTAAAGAGGTGATAGAAGCATGTCGCGATCAACGCCTTGACACCGATGGTACCTGGATCACTTCTGACATGCTCAACGCTTACGTTAATGCACACAATGCGGGCATTGCTCATAGTTTAGAGGTGTGGAGTAACGGAGAGCTTGCAGGAGGCTTATACGGCATTATGCAAAATGGTGTATTTTGTGGCGAGTCGATGTTTCATCATCAAACCAATTGCTCTAAGCTTGCGATGTGGGCACTGGTAAATTGGCTTAAACGTCACAATGCGCATTTTATTGATTGCCAGTTAGAAAACCCTTATTTAATGACCCTCGGTGCACAAGTAATTCCTCGCTCAACATTTTTGACTAAACTAAAAGCTGCACATAGCTATATCGTTAACCCTATTATGTGGGAGCCACAAGAACTTGACGCAATCTATGAATGAACAACTTCCTGCACGTGTTGGTTTAACCCAAGAGTTTGACTGTAGTTATTTGCCCAACAGACAAGAACAACTTTTAGTTATTCTAGATCCTAGTTGCTACAGTACCGACAAATTTGAGTCATTATTAGGTTTGGGGTTTCGTCGCAGTGGTAACCAAATATACCGCCCGCATTGCCCAATATGCAGTGCATGTAATTCTGTACGTGTATTAGCACAAGACTTTATCCCCTCAAAATCGCAAAAACGTAAACTAAACAAAGCAAAAAGCCAGTTTGAAGTGAAATATTCGACGCAAGAGCGACCTGAGTACTATCCGCTTTATAGTAAGTACATAACAATGCGTCACCAGGATGGAAGTATGTATCCTCCTGAAAAAGAACAGTTTCAAAGCTTTTTACTTTGCAGTTGGCTCAAAATCACATTTATTGAACTATGGCACCAAGATACTTTAGTCGCAGTTGCCGTAACTGATTGTATGAATAGCGCTATTTCTGCAATCTATACCTTTTTCGACCCCGATTTTGAACACTATAGTTTAGGCTCTGTGATGATATTAGAGCAGCTTAGATTTGCAAAAGAGCAAAATAAGCAATACGTGTACTTGGGCTATCAAATTGATGAATGCAACAAAATGAAGTACAAAACTCAGTTTTTACCAGCTCAAAAACAGCTTAATGATGAGTGGGTGGCTATTTAATTTGCAAATATAGCCCCTGCGCCTTTACTTATTGGTGTATTTTGGGCAAAATCTGCAGCGTTTAACTATTAAAGAGGTGTTACGCTAAACATGGCGAAAGAAGACGTAATCGAAATGCAAGGGACAGTCCTTGATACTTTACCAAATACAATGTTCCGAGTTGAGCTAGAAAATGGTCACGTAGTTGTGGCTCATATTTCAGGCAAAATGCGCAAAAACTATATCCGTATTTTAACCGGCGATAAAGTAACGGTAGAAATGACTCCTTACGATTTATCGAAAGGTCGTATCGTATTCCGTGCTCGCTAAGTAAGTGCGTAAACGAGATTTAGTTTTTGGCTAGTGTTTTACTAGCTTTAAGCGTTTATTAAATGTAATTGATAGACATTGACTAGCAATTACATTTAATAAACAAAAAGCCCAGTTTTTACTGGGTTTTTTGTTGCCTATAAAAAAGGGCGAAAAAATGGCCCGCTATTATGTAGCGAGCCATTTTATTTAACTAAACTTTTTAATTAACGTTTTACGCTGGTGTTAAGCTACTCTCGTAATCAAACCGAATCTTCTTGTCTTTAACCGATACTTTAACCGTACCGCCATCAACAAGTTCACCAAACAGTATTTCGTTAGCTAATTGCTTTTTAAGCTCTTCTTGAATAACACGTGCCATTGGTCGTGCACCCATTGCTTTATCGTAGCCTTTATCTGCGAGCCATTCACGCGCTTTAGACGTAAGCTCAAGGTTAACCGATTTTTTATCAAGCTGGGATTGCAGTTCCACAATAAATTTATCAACCACCATTAAAATAACTTCACGTTCAAGGTGATTAAACCAAATGATGTTATCTAAACGGTTTCTAAATTCTGGCGAGAATACTTTATTAATTTCGCCCATTGCATCATGCGTGTGATCTTGCTCTGTAAAACCAATCGACTTACGTGTGGTTTCTTGCACACCAGCGTTAGTTGTCATTACCACAACTACATTTCTAAAATCGGCTTTACGACCGTTATTATCGGTTAACGTACCGTGATCCATTACCTGCAGCAGGATGTTATAAATGTCTGGATGCGCTTTTTCAATCTCATCTAAAAGTACAACTGCATGTGGGTTTTTAATAACAGCTTCTGTTAATAAACCGCCTTGCTCAAAGCCAACATATCCTGGTGGAGCACCAATTAGCCGACTAATAGCATGGCGCTCTACATATTCAGACATATCAAAACGAATAAACTCAACACCCATGCATTTAGCAAGCTGTTTAGTGACTTCTGTTTTACCCACACCGGTAGGTCCTGCAAATAAGAACGAGCCAACTGGTTTTTCTTCGCTTGATAAACCAGAGCGAGATAAACGAATAGCTGATGTAAGCGCGTCAATAGATTGATCTTGCCCAAACACAAGCATTTTAAGATTACGGTCTAGGTTTTTAAGCGTTTCTTTATCTGTTGACGATACGCTTTGCGCTGGGATACGTGCCATTTTAGATATAATTAGTTCTATATCTGCCACGCCAATGGTTTTTTTACGTTTAGAGCTAGGTTGCAGGCGCTGACTTGCACCGGCTTCATCAATTACATCAATTGCTTTATCTGGCAAGTGGCGTTCATTAATGTATTTAGCACTTAGCTCTGCTGCTGCTTTTAATGCTTTTTGAGTATAACGAATACCATGGTGCTCTTCGTAACGCTCTTTTAAGCCATTTAATATTTTGGTGGTATCGGCAACACTTGGTTCAAGCACATCTATTTTTTGAAAACGACGTACTAGTGCACGATCTTTCTCAAAAATATTTTTATACTCATTGTAAGTTGTTGAACCCATACAACGTAACTTTCCACTTGAAAGCAGTGGTTTAAGCAAGTTTGATGCATCCATAACGCCACCAGACGCTGCGCCGGCACCAATTATGGTATGTATTTCATCAATAAATAAAATAGACCCAGGCTGTGCTTGTAGCTCTTTTAATAAGCTTTTAAAGCGCTTTTCAAAATCGCCACGGTATTTAGTACCCGCAAGCAATGCCCCCATATCTAGCGAGTACACAACAGCATCTGCAATGACTTCTGGTACTTGCTCGTTAACAATACGATACGCTAAGCCTTCGGCAATTGCTGTCTTACCAACACCTGCTTCACCAACTAGTAATGGGTTGTTCTTTTTGCGACGACACAATACTTGTACCGTGCGCTCTACTTCGCTGTCACGTCCAATCAAAGGGTCTATATTGCCTTCACGTGCTTGAACGTTTAAGTTGGTTGTAAAGCTGTCTAGCTTGCTTGCTTCTTCATTTTGTACTTCTTGCACTTCTTCATGAATATCATCGGTGTCATCCCCTAACTCATCATCGGCTTTAGAAATACCGTGTGAAATAAAGTTAACAATATCTAAACGCGATACATCGTGCTTTTTAAGTAAATAAACAGCTTGGCTCTCTTGCTCAGAAAAAATAGCAACTAGCACGTTTACGCCAGTAACTTCATTTTTACCTGACGATTGCACATGAAACACCGCACGCTGTAATACACGCTGAAAACCAAGCGTTGGCTGAGTTTCACGTTCTTCTTCTAGATCTGGGATGACGGGTGTTGTTTCGTCAATAAATTCTAATAATTCGGTTTTTAAGCCAGAAAGATTAACACCGCACGCATTTAGGGCTTCTCCTGCTGAAGGATTATCTAACAGCGCAAGTAAAAGGTGCTCTACGGTCATAAACTCATGACGGCGAGTGCGCGCTTCACGAAACGCGGCATTTAATGTGAGTTCTAAGTCTTTGTTTAGCATTGGCAACCCCTTACTGAGATAATAATTTATACCACAACAATCGGATGTTTGATCACCCTAGATTGGTATTTATACCAATTGTATAAAATTGGTATTTATTCCTGCTCACAACTACAAAGCAGTGGATGCTCGTTATCACGCGCGTAGCGGTTAACTTGTTCGACCTTAGTATGGGCTACATCGGCGCTGTAAACACCGCAAATACCCTTACCTTTTTCATGAACCTGAAGCATCACGTCGGTTGCTCTATCGCTATCCATATTAAAAAACGTCGTTAAAACTTCTATTACAAAGTCCATCGGCGTGTAGTCGTCGTTATTTAAAACAACTTTATATTTTCGCGGTGGTTGTAGCTTTTGCTTTTCACTGTCGCGAACTGTGTCAATTACACCTGAATCTTTCATACCACTCATAATTAAATATAGTCTTGTCTTTGTAACTCAAGCAAACTTGAATAAAAAATAAATAAAATGTTAAAAAAATAACTCAAAACACTTGACTGGTTGGCTAAATAAACTACAGTCAAACATAGATTGATTAAACCTTAATCAGTCTAGCAAATTATACGGTTTAGAATAACTAAATTAGTCAACTTATTGAAGGATGTAGAAGTATGGCTTGCGGTAAAGTTAAATGGTTCAACAACGCCAAAGGTTTTGGTTTCATCGTAGAAGACGGCTGCGAGAATGATATTTTCGCTCATTACTCAACTATTGTAATGGACGGATATAAAACACTTAAAGCTGGTCAAGATGTAACTTTCGAATTAGAACAAGGGCCTAAGGGCCTCCACGCTAAAAATATTGCCCCTGATGGCGACATTATAGAGTGAACAATGTTCTGTTCGACTAAAGCGAGTGACCTTTTTAGATCCTCGCTTAATTCCTTAAGCATACTTTTTATCTCTTCACCCTTATTTATTGCCCCTTTTTGCCCAAATTCAACCCTTTTCCTTGAATTTATTTTATATACCCCAATGTTCTAAGAGTTAATTGTTTAACTGAGTATTGAGCTCGTTCATACTCTGGCCCTTTTTATTTAAGCTTGTTACACTCTTAATGCTAGAACAGCGCATTAACACAACAGTTATCATACTTTTGCCAGTTTTAAATGTACTAGGCTAAAGGCTGATTTATTTTTGTTGATTTTTTAGCTATAAATACAATTCTAGTTCGTCAGGTGTGACTATTCTGCTTTTATAAAAAAGCAACGCTGAGTACCAACACCTAACAAACTATTCATTACGAGCGTACGTGTTTATTAACTTGTTTAATAATATTTACTCATTAGTAATGATTTTCTTTGCATTGTTGAATAAGACCTTATCGGTCGACTATCTAGGAATGATGATGACATCAAAAATTATCTATACAAAAACGGACGAAGCTCCGGCACTAGCAACTTACTCGTTGCTACCGATCATCCAAGCATATACAAATGCGGCCGGTGTTGAAGTTGAAACTCGCGATATCTCATTAGCAGGTCGTGTAATTGCTAGCTTCCCTGATTATTTAACACAAGAACAACGCATTGGCGATGCACTTGCTGAACTTGGCGAGCTTGCTAAAACACCAGAAGCGAACATCATCAAATTACCAAACATTAGTGCATCTGTTCCACAGCTGCGTGCTGTAATTAAAGAGCTTCAAGCAAAAGGTTACGCGCTTCCAGAATACCCTGTTGAACCTAAAAATGATGAAGAAAAAGCAATTCAAGCTGCTTACGACAAAATTAAAGGCAGTGCAGTAAACCCAGTACTACGTGAAGGTAACTCTGATCGTCGCGCACCAGGTTCTGTAAAAGAATATGCACGTAACAACCCACATTCAATGGGTGCGTGGAGCAAAGATTCTCAGTCTTACGTTGCAAGCATGAGCGAAGGTGATTTCTTTGGGTCTGAGCAATCAGTCACTGTAGATACAGCCACTGATGTGCGTATTGAACATGTTGCAACTAATGGTGACGTTACTGTTCTTAAACAAAGCACACCTCTTTTAGCTGGCGAAGTAATTGATGCATCAAGCATTAGCGCTTCTAAGCTTCAAGCTTTCTTGGCTGCTGAAATTGATGCTGCTAAAGAAAAAGGTGTTTTATTCTCGCTTCACATGAAAGCGACAATGATGAAAGTATCTGATCCAATCATCTTCGGTCATGCTGTAAAAGTATTCTACAAAGATGTGTTTGCTAAACACGGTGAGCTTTTTGAAGAGCTAGGTGTTGATGTAAATAATGGTTTAGGCGACGTATATTCTAAAATTCAAACATTAGACGATGCTAAGCGCGAAGAAATCGAAGCAGACATTCAAGCTGTTTACGCTAACCGCCCTGCTATTGCTATGGTTGATTCTGACCGTGGTATTACAAACTTACACGTACCAAGTGACGTGATCATCGATGCATCTATGCCTGCTGCAATCCGTTCAAGCGGTCAAATGTGGAATAACGAAGGTAAATTACAAGACACTAGCTTTGTAATTCCTGATCGTTGTTACTCAAGTGTTTACCAAGCAACTATCGATTTTTGTAAAGAAAATGGCGCGTTTGATCCAACAACAATGGGTAGCGTTCCAAACGTTGGCCTTATGGCTCAAAAAGCGGAAGAATACGGTTCACACGACAAAACATTTGAAGCTAAAGCGGACGGTTCTATCCGTGTTGTTGATGCAAATGGTAATACATTACTTGAGCACAGTGTTGAGCAAGGCGATATCTGGCGTATGTGTCAGGTTAAAGACGCACCAATCCAAGATTGGGTTAAGCTTGCAGTAAATCGTGCTCGCGCAACAGGCGTTCCAGCTATTTTCTGGTTAGACGAAAACCGTGCACATGATGCGCAGCTAATCAAAAAAGTAAACAAATACCTACCAGATCACGATACCGCTGGCCTAGATATTCAAATTTTAGCACCGCTTGAAGCAACATTGTTCTCATTAGCGCGTATTAAAGAAGGTAAAGACACGATTTCTGTAACAGGTAATGTATTACGTGATTACCTTACAGACTTATTCCCAATTTTAGAGTTGGGTACGAGTGCTAAAATGCTTTCAATTGTT
Organism: Pseudoalteromonas sp. BSi20495; assembly: GCF_000241185.1. Classification (NCBI taxonomy): domain Bacteria; kingdom Pseudomonadati; phylum Pseudomonadota; class Gammaproteobacteria; order Alteromonadales; family Pseudoalteromonadaceae; genus Pseudoalteromonas; species Pseudoalteromonas sp. BSi20495. Next base: position 10,589 of record NZ_BADY01000070.1, on the reverse strand, counting down.
CCACTTATGAACGGTGGTGGCTTATTTGAAACTGGCGCGGGTGGTTCTGCACCTAAGCATGTTCAACAATTCGAAAAAGAAAATCACTTACGTTGGGATTCTTTAGGTGAATTTTTAGCACTTGCTGCATCACTTGAGCACCTTAGCGTAACTACGGGTAACAACAAGGCACAAGTACTTGCTGATACGCTAGACAAAGCGACAGGCACATTCCTTGCTGAAAACAAGTCTCCTTCACGTAAAGTGAAAGAAATTGATAACCGTGGTTCTCATTTCTTCCTATCTTTATTCTGGGCACAAGAACTTGCTAAGCAAAATGATGACAGTGAACTTAATGCACAGTTTACTCAAATTGCTAGCGACCTTGAGTCTAATAAAGAGCAAATCGTAAGTGAGCTTAACGATGCGCAAGGCCCTGCAGTTGATTTAGGCGGTTACTTCCAGCCTAACGATGATGCAGCGTTTAAAGCGATGCGTCCAAGCACTACATTTAACGATATTCTTGCTAAATTAGTATAAATATTGGTTTAAATTTAAAAGCCGCTTACTTGTAAAAGTAAGCGGCTTTTTTATGTCTGATACCAATTCGCTTAATTAAGTGATCTATTTTTAGGATGGAAAAACGTGTTGATAGCTAGGCAAAAAATTTGCTATTTAGTCGTTCTCGGCAATTGCTCCTGCATTGCTCTACCTTCTGCATCCATGCAGTCGTAAATGAGAATTTTTTAACACAGGTAGCGACACGTTTAGCCCCGCAAAATGATTAAGTATTATTGCGGATTGGTATAAACTTTAAAAAAAGGCCGCTATTTAGAAAATAGCGGCCTTTAAAATAATTAAATTTATTTTAATTATTTAGTATATGCACGTGGCATTTTTGAGTCAGTTGTATAGCGGTCACGCAGTTTATCTTGACGAGATTGTGTAGATACCTCAACCCCATTGATAAACATTTTGCTCACATGGCTGCTTAGTTCAAACGGGTCATTACTCCACATTACTACATCAGCGGCTTTACCAACTTCAAGGCTACCTGCATTAATACCAAATACATCAGCAACGTTTGATGTAACCGCTTTTAACGCACCTTCTTGGCTCATACCGTACGACACAGCATTACCAGCATCGAAACGTAGCTGATATATGTTGTGGCTTGCATCGCCACCTACCGTTAATAATACTTTAACGCCCGCTTTTTCAAGCACACTAGCATTATCTAAACTTGCATGAAGCGAATCAAAGCTTCCTGGTAAGCTATCCATTGCACTAATGATCACTGGGATATTTGCTTTAGCAACGCGCTCTTTAACTACAACAGCATCTTGCGCACCGTTAAGCACTAAATTAATGTCAAATTGCTCTTTTACTTTAATGAGCTCAATAATATCAGCCGCACGTGATACGCCAACCACTAATGGCATTTCGCCAGTGAGTACTTTTGCCATGACTTTATCTTCAGTACTTGGTTTGTCGTCATCTTTTTTGGCTTTTTTACCAGCTTTAGTTTTGTGCTCATCAAGCTTATTAATCAGTGTTTGCAAAGTAAAAGCACGAGAGCCTTTGCTGCGCTCACCTAAGTAAACAATTAAAGCGGCCTGCTTTTGTATGTCGCTGTCAAAACTACCACTTAAATCAACAACACTCGCAAGGCCTGAAAAAATGCTATCGCCGCCATGTGGAGTAATTACATCGCGTGTTACGCCGCCTTTACGAGCATAAGGCACTAAGCTTGAATGAGCGTTGTAAGCCAAGCTTACGTCAAAATCGATACCGGCTTTATCCTCGCCTGCATCGCGCGAGCCCGCAACTGCACTTACTTCAACTAAACCAAGTTGGTTAATACTTGCAATAAAGCCAGGGGTTACAATTTGACCTTTTGCATCAATAACCTTATCGGCTTTCACTTCAGTTGGGTTAATCGCGGTGATTTTACCATCTGTCATTACAATGCTTGCCGCTTCTAATACACCTTGATCAGATGACGTATGTAATGTTGCATTAATAATTGCTAGCGATTGTGCGCTTACAGCACCAGATGCTAATAATCCTGCAGCAACCAGAGAAAGCGAAAACGAACGTGATAAATTTTTCATTCTGGGTGCTCCTTATTGTTGACCTAACATAAAATCACTTACTGCTTGATACGCGCTGTCGTTTCTATCGTAAACTTTTGCACCATCAACAAACACTTGTTCAGCTTTAGCATAAACACTAAATGGGCTTTGATTCCAAATAACAACATCGCCCTGCTTACCGGCTTCTAGTGAACCTGTTTTGTCATCAATACCTAACGATTTAGCAGCGTTAGACGTGATCCATTTAATAGCGTGTTGCTCAGAAATATCAAAACCATTTTCGTTAGCGCGGTACATAACCTTGCCCGCTTCTTGGTTTAAACGCTGAATAGTAGTATCTGAATCTGAGTGAACAACTGCACACGAGTTTTTAACCGCATCAACAATAGCCACGTTTTCTTGTACCATATCGTAGGCTTCCATTTTAAAGCCCCACCAGTCTGGCCAAAGTGCAGCACACGAACCATTTTGGGCAAGTAAGTCAGCAATTTTATATGCTTCTACACCGTGATGAAAAGTACCTGCGTGGTAACCAAATTCTTTTGACAGGTCAATCATCATTGCCATTTCTTCAGCTTTATAACAATGATTATGAATCATCACTTCGCCTTCAAGCACACCGCGTAGCGTATCGTGTTTAATATCACGTACTGGTGCTTCTGGGTTTAAACCTGCCGCGTAATCGGCATCGTACTTATCCCATGCACGTTTGTATTCAGCAGCTTCAGCCCATGCCATACGGTAACCAGCCATATTACCCATACGAGTTGAAGGTAGCACGCCTTTGCGACCATAAACACGTTTAGGGTTTTCACCACACGCCATTTTTAAACCATACGGCGCCTCTGGAAATTTCATCCCTTGCATAGTGTGTGCAGGGACATTTTTAAGCGTAACACCGCGACCACCAAATAAGTTAGCTGAGCCTGGTAAAATTTGCAGAGAAGTAATGCCGCCTTCGCGGGCGCGGTTAAAGCCTGGATCTTGTGGCCAAACAGAATGCTCAACCCACACTTCTGCAGTGTTAGGGCTGGTCATTTCGTTACCATCTTGATGCGACTCAACCGACGGGCTTGGGTATGCGCCTAAATGTGAATGTACGTCAATAATACCCGGTGTCACCCATTTGCCTTGCGCATCAATTGTAATATCAGCAGTGGCTGTTAAGTCTTTACCGACTTGTTGTACTTTGCCGTCAACAAGTAATACATCTGTTTCATCTAAACGCTCACCAGTACCTGTTAAAACGGTGGCATTGGTAATTAATGTGCTAGATGTAGAAACTGGCTGATAAGTACTTGGGTAAGGGTTTTTGTTAATTGTTATTTTATCGTCTTGCGGGCCGTTTTCTTGGCAACCTACAAGTGCAGCAGCTAAGCCCACTGCTAATAAAGAAGGTGCAAATTTTTGCATGTTGTTTGGATCTCCTGTTTTTTTGCTACTTTAGCGAAAGCTAAGGAATAAAGCCAAAAAAACAGGTGAAAACGCAGTTAATTAAGATGAATATCTGTAATTATTTCTTTATATAATTGTTATACAACTTTTCAAGCGCACCTTCGGTGGTAAGCGAGGGGTCTTTGCTTATAAAGTGCTTTACCGTACGCGTTACAAAATCAGAGTTTTGCTTATGTAGCTTTGAAAAATCTTTAATAAGTGTATTACCGTCTTTAGCTGCAGTTACTTTATCATGACGGTGACGATACTGGCTCAATGCTTTATTAAAATCACCTTGGTAGTCTTCAACCAAAATTTTATAAAAGTCACTTTTTTGTACGTTTAAATCATTAATGCAGTAATTTAGCGCTTCTTTAAAGTCGGTAAATATCATGCCCTCTACATCAAACTCTTTCGTTTTTTCACGCACAGCTACTTTGGCATCTTCTGTGGCATAGCTAAAACCCGTAAATGCTAAACGCTCAGCGGCTTCTTTTCCTAATTTCATACCCGCTTGAATACTATGGGCAAACTCGTCGCTCATGTCGCCAAGTTCGCTTTCTTCCCACATGTTATAAACGCGCAGTGGTTTAGCATATTTATTTGAGAGCTTTTTTTTAAGCTTGGTAAAACGCTCATCAATCGTCATCAGTCTTTCGTTATGTAAAAGTGCATGACACTCATAACACGCAGGGATAGAGATAAAGTCAGCCTCTTCACCTAAATCAACAATGCTTTGTAGCATATGCAATGGCGGACAATGGTCGCGCTCTGTTGCTTCACAACCACAATAAAAACACTGGTTAAAATGCTGCTGATCGCAAGCGTATGCTTGCTGATAATAACTGGCTAACGTTTTGCTCACCGTTGCTCCTAAAAAAACACGACTAAATTATGGGGGCGATAATAACAGCCTGAAAAAATAAATCAGCTGTAATAAAAAAATTTATATAAGTGTGTCAAAAAACATACTTAAATTGCTATTAATTCATACATCTAATTATAAGTGTGTATTAATCACATACTTGCTTACAGCTTGTTGCATTTGGTTAACAGCTTTTTTATTCAATTCGTTTAATACTTACCCTGCACCCGCAAATAATGAGGAATAAATTATGAACATATTAAAAGCAACTTTATATACTGGCTTAGTATTAAACGCGGCACTTATTACAACACCTACTTTAGCAGCAAAATTTGTTGCTGCTGATACAAGCCCAGGTACACAGGCTTGTATGGCTGTTGCGTCTAATAAAGCCTATAAATTGCGTGCAACACTGCGTGATTTACGTACCAGTAAAGCCGCCATCAACAAACTGCAATGTAATAACTTACCAATAACAGAGTTTGTATCACTCTATAATTTAAATAAAAGCGCTAATTATCTAAATATTGAAGCGACAACACGCACATCAATTAAAGATTTAGCCAAAGTAAACATGCCTACAGTAACTATTATTACAAGCCCTAAATAAATGGCAGCTAAAAAGCAATTAAGCAGGCTGTTAAACCGCTTGCTTAATTCATTTTAAGTTAGATAATCACCGCTATTAAGCCAAATAAACCACCAAATACACCGCCCCACACAACAAGCCAGCCTAGGTGCTCGCGGATCATAGTTTGAATAATCTCTTTCACCATCTTAGGGGTAAGCTCATCTAAGCGCTCATCCACTAATTTAAGTACCGTTTTATATAAACTCTCTGCGCTGTTACCTTGTGAAAGTGTTTGGGTTACTAATGCTTTAAAATCGTCAGTTTGAGAGATCTCACCAAGCGACAGTTGCATTTTTTCAACAAACTTTTCACGCATTGGCTCTATTGCCGCTGTACCGCCAAACATTCCTAGCATACTGCCAAACTGAGATTGCTCTATTACTTCTAACAAATTGTCAAAAGCAGGGTTTAAATCAACATTGCTAATTATTGGCTCAAAGTCGATATTTGGCTGTGCTTTATTTAGTAAATTATTAATTTTTTGCTCTGAAAAAAACTCCGTTAATATTAAGTTTCTTATGGCCACTTTAAAACTTTCAAATTTAAGTGCTATAACGCCTGAGCCATATAAAAACGGAACCTTTTCGAATAACATATGAATAGCCAATAAATTAGTTACCGCGCCAGAAAGTGCAAATAAACCAACAGATAGCACAATTGCTTGGTTAAACACAAAACCTACAACAACACATAAACCTGCTAGCGAATTGGTTATTAAACTTTTGTTCATTCTTACTCCATTACAGTAAATGTAGTTTTATGCAATATAGCCGTTAATTTTACAACGTTTAGATTGTTAAATTAATTCCTTTTTGCCATAGTTTAACTATCTGTTTAAAAGGTGAGCAATTGTTATGTGGAAAACAGTAAACGAGCACATCAGCCAAGCTATTCATTATGATTTTAAACACACCTACAAACGCCAACTACAAAGTTCCAGCTCCGATAAACTATTTCATTTAAGTAACGGTACACAAAACTACTTAGTAAAAGTAGCATTAAAAAATGAACTCGAACGTTTTGAAAGTGAAGCTATCGGTTTAGAACTTTTAGCACAAAATAGTGTATTTATGGTGCCCGATTGCATTGTAACAGGTGCAAACATAGAATTTTCGTTTATCGTTTTAGAATGGCTGGTACTTGATAAACAACCTCATGATACGTGGTCTGCTATGGGTAAAAACTTGGCTAAAATGCACACCATACATGAACAGGCTATGTTTGGTTTTGATGTAGACAATTATTTAGCTACAACCATACAACCTAACCGCTGGCATAAAAAATGGGACGTATTTTATGCCGAAGAACGTATCGGCTGGCAATTACAGTTACTCGCTGAAAAAGGCATTAACTTTGTTGAACCCGAACGCTTAATAAATACGATAAAAGAACAACTCCATAGCCATCAAGTAAAGCCATCATTACTGCACGGTGATTTTTGGCGCGGAAACATGGGGTTTATCAATATGCTTCCAACCGTATTTAATCCAGCTTGTTATTATGGTGATCGGGAAGTTGATATTGCGATGAGCGAGTTGTTTGCCCCGCTCCCTGAAAATTTTTATACTGCCTACAATCAGCAATATCCGCTTTCGCAAAACTATCAAAAACGAAAATTGATTTATCAATTATACCCAATTTTAAATCACGCTAACATTTTTGCTGGACACTATCTCACTGAAGCAAAACAACATATAGAAATGCTCACAGCAACCAATGTAAAATAAGTGTCACAATCCTCCAGACCGACTATATTTAGTAAAGTAAGGAGTTCAGCTTTGATCCATTAAGTTTTTGCTAGAGTTATTTGCAACCACTTAATTATTTATAACTGGAGTGATTATGAAAGACTTTTTGTCACAACGAATCGCCTGCCCACATTGCGGACACCACATTCATTTAGACTTAGATGCAAGTATGGGCGATCAAGATTATATAGAAGACTGTGCAGCCTGCTGTAACCCAATTCATTTAAACATGCATATAGACTATGCTAACAATAAATTAGAGCTACACGTAGACAGCGACGACGAACAAATATTTTAATTTAAACCTGATGGCGTAAGTAATTTTCTACCGTGTTTACAATAGTATAAGTTTGCTGATCTACTTCAATATTTAGCTTATCACCTACTTGTGCTGCACCAATGTTTGTAATAGCGAGCGTTTCGGGAATAAGGTGTAACCAAAATCCTTGCTCGTCAATTTCACCCACGGTTAAGCTTGCGCCATTTATAGCAACAAAGCCTTTATATAACACATACTTTTTCCACTCTTTTGGTAAGCTTAATTGAATTTTACAGTTATTCTCAAGCTTCACAATTTGAGAGATTTGTGACGTACAATGAATATGCCCAGACACTATATGTCCACCCAATTCAGTACCAAACGTAACTGAGCGCTCGTAATTAACTAAGCTGCCTAGCTCAAGCAACCCTAAATTAGTTAGCTTTAGGGTTTCGTCAATCACATCAAAATGTACTTGCGCCACCACATCATGGTTACTTAGTTCAACTTGCACAACAGTTAAGCAACACCCGTTAATAGCTATACTTGCGCCTAAATCTAGGTGTTTTACATATTCATCACTTACCGATATAACTAAACGTAGAACGCCGGCTGTTTGAGTTTTAGAAACCACTGTTGCTTGCGTTTGCACTATTCCTGTAAACATAAAATCACTTAAAATTATTACAAAGTGATAGTTTAACGTATCAACTAATAAAATCATTCACAACTGAGATTTTTATTTGAAACACAATAGACTACAATTGCGTTCTGTTTTATTAAATAGCTGTTTTTATGACCTTTTGTAATTGGGAAGCTAAACGCTTACTCTCTCTTGCTCTTCCTGTTTTTTTAGCTCAAGTTACCCTTGTTTTAATGTCGGTGGTCGACACTATTATGGCCGGTCAAGTAAGTCCTACAGATTTAGCGGCACTGTCTATTGCCACAGGTATTTGGAATCCTTTGTTACTTGCATTACAAGGCATTTTATTAGCGCTCACCGGTATCATTGCACAGTACGCAGGTGCGAATGACAAAAAAGGTATTAGCCATTATTTTCAACAAGCCCTTTATTTAACCGTACTATTGAGTGCTATAGGGTTCGGTATCACTTATCTAGCCGACATAATTATATTAAGGCTCGATACCAGCCCAGCAATTGCAAGCCTCGCTTTTGACTACATTCATTTTGTTAAATGGGGTGTATTCGGCTTTTTAATTTTTACCACTTATAGAAACATGACCGAAGGCATGGGCATGACTAAACCCGCTTTTTACATAAGCTTGCTGGGTTTAGCTGTGAATATTCCGGTAAATTATATTTTTATAAATGGTTTATTTGGTTTACCTGCCTACGGCGGCGCGGGTTGTGGTATTGCAACAGCAATTGTTTTAACTGTTATGGCAATTGCACAAGTGACTTACTGCCAACTAAGTAAAAAAGTAGACGCTAAAGGCCTACTTGCTCCATTTGAAAAACCTAACCTAGCCACCATTGCAACGATTACAAAATTAGGTATTCCAATTTCATTAGCCACCTTTTTTGAAGTAACCTTATTTGCCTGTATTCCTCTATTTATAGCGCATTTAGGCGCTGTGGCTGTATCAGGCCATCAAATAGCAGCCAGTGTAACTACATTATTGTTTATGATGCCGCTAAGCCTTTCTATCGCTATTAGTATCCGTATTGGTAATCTATATGGTCAAAATCATTTAAAGCAATTAAGGGTCGCCGTATCGACCAGTTATATTTTAGCGATTGTTATCGCACTGTTTTTAGCACTTATTACATTTACAGGTCGTGATTTAATTAGCCAGTTGTACACAGATAGTCCCGAAGTAATTGCCCTTGCTACCTCAATTATGATTTTAGCCTGTGTTTATCAACTACCTGATGCTCTGCAAGTAGCCGCAAACGGTGTATTACGGGGTTTAAAATACACAGCACCTATTTCCTATATCACCTTTATATCGTATTGGTTAATCGGCTTTAGCTTAGGTTACGTATTGGCAAGAACAGACATAATAGTGCCAGCAATGGGGCCACACGGTTTTTGGGTCGGAATAATAGTCGGGCTAACCGTTGCCGCCGTATTGTTGATGCTCACAGTAAATAAGCGCTTTAAACGTGAACCATTCATTACCGAGTAAATTAATAATAAAGCGCTCACTACCAGTCGTTATATTGCTGCTAGTGAGCGTTTTTACGCTAACTAGTTGCAGTAAAGCACCTAGCTCAATAAATAATACCTACATAACGCGTTTAAGTGACACACTTAACACCTCACCCATTACACCGGTAGTGCTTGAGCAATTAAAACTAACAAAACCGTCAGTGCTCAGCGAAAGCAAAATTACCCTAAGCATAGTTGAACTTGCTGGACTTACCCGCTGTAGGCTTAATGTACTTATAAGCGAGCACAATAATCAACTTGGCAAAACAGCAACTGCGGCGAGCCAACTAAAGTACCAAATAAATTTCATTCAAAGCGCTGATAATTGCTTAAATACACTTGATGACAATACCGCTATTTATAGCAAAATAAGTGACGCAAAAAATCAAAAGCAAGCACACTTAATGCACTACTTTAATACCATGCTATTTAAAGAGCCTGAGCTCAACCGTACTTGGTTACTCACATCAAACGAGCTTTCAATGCAACCTGCAGGGTATAGCGACACTGTAGAGGCGCTTACACAACTTGTTACTATAAAAAAACAGATAAAATCTCAGCAATTTAGTCAAGTTAATACTGACAGCCTGTTTAATGCATTAGAGCAACTCAACAAATACAGATTTAACCAAGCGCTTATTCAATCCGCTAGGCAACAAATAGCACTCAACAACAGCGCAACACAGTTTGTAAAAACAATAAGCTTCGGCGATCTTTGCCCTACGGGTAAAAATAAAAAAGAAGCTAAAATAATAAGTAATGTATTTCAAAAATATTATTTAAAACAAATTCAGCCATACCAAGCACAACTGACCGGATACCTTGAAGTATTACAACCACTTTACAACCGACTTTGGTTTGAAGAAAATATAACGGTTAAGCAAATTAATTATTTAATAGACGAAAACTCACCCAACAATTTACTAAATCAATTAAAAGGCTCAGCAGTAGAGCATGTAGTTTGGTGGCAAAAATTTTATAAAACGTGTGAAATAAGCCCAATATGAATAAAAAAACGGCAAATAAACTCAAAAACAACAAACTTGCTTGATTCACCACCCGCCACGCTATATATTAGCCGCCGTTGTTAAGTAATTAACAACTTACTTAAACAGTAATACGACTGTAGCTCAGTTGGTTAGAGCACTACCTTGACATGGTAGGGGTCGGTGGTTCGAATCCACTCAGTCGTACCAACATTAATGAAACGTATAATTGAAGGAAAGAGCACTACCTACTCTTGACCACCCGGTCCAAGGGTCAGTAACTCGAATCCACTCAGTCGTACCAACATTTAAGTAAAATAAAATAAATAAAAGTACATCTGAAGGAAAAAGCACTACCTACTCTTGATCACCCGGTCCAAAGGTCAGTAGTTCGAATCCATTCAGTCGTACCAACGT
>NZ_BADY01000071.1:0-42931 GCF_000241185.1 Pseudoalteromonas sp. BSi20495 | reverse complement strand
TTGCAATAAAGTTAAGGGTAGGTGAATAGTGTACTACGCACTTATTTATATTTAATCTTTTTTACTTTCTACAAAAGCCAATTACTTTCATTTCCTTAGATAACAAATTTAATTTTGCTTTGTTACTGTCTTTGATTTAGGATCAAATCAGTTTAAAACCAAGAACTAATAGCCTGTGTATAGATTATTAATTAGTGCCATATCCATTTTATTTTGTTTTTCTGTAACGGCAGTTGAAGTAACTGATCTATATCAAGATATTTTAAAAGTGGATGACAAAACACGAGATACTCGATTAGCGGCGAGTCGCAAAGCTTTACTCAATGTTTTAGTGAAAGTAAGCGGTGATGAAACTGCGGATCAAAATAAATTAGCACAGCAACGCACTAAAGAGATTTCTGATTATATGCTTAAGTTTGAATATGACGAGAGAGCAAATGGACAATTGAAACTCGTTGTTAAATTTGAAGCTCGAAAGATCAACGCGCTAATCAAAGAATTAAACTTACCTTTATGGGGAGTGCAGCGCCCATTAGTTGCAATATGGTTAGGTATTGAAGACAACTGGCGCAGAGAATTAGTAACACAAGAAAGTTACCCGCAGCTAGAGCAGTTAATTTATGACAAGGCAGGACGCCGGGGGCTACCCGTTGTAGTGCCATTACTTGATTTACAAGATAGACGTTTAGTAGGTATCCCTGAAGTATGGGGTAACTTTTCAGAACCAGTAGAAGAGGCTTCTAAACGCTACAGTGCTGAGCGAAGTATTACGGCAAGAATGTATAAAGAAGCGGATAGCGAAAATTGGATTTTAGATTGGCGTTTTACAAATGATGATTTATTTGATTCAAATAGATTAACGGGTGATAAGCAGCAAATAGTAAGCCAAATGATCGATACCCTAGCACGAGGTCTTGCAAGCGAGTACGCTATTGATCCAAATGCTTATTATGAACAAGCTACTGCTATGCTTACGCTAAAGGGCACGCAAAGTTTTATTGATGTTGAATTAGCAAAACGAAGGTTATTGAGTTTAAGCGTTGTTACTCAAGTTAAAATTGTGCGTAAAACACCGGAGTTTGTAGAGTTTAAGCTAAACCATACTGGTAACCTAAGCGATCTTAAAAAAGGATTAGGGTTAGACTCCTCATTTAAAGATTATGAGGATCCACGCGCTTTTTATCATGTTGTTGATAAAAATAGCTTAGAGTATCAATGGATAACGCCATAATGCTAACTTCTGAGCCGATGCAAATGGCATTACCGGTTACTTTACCGGATGACGAAACATTTGCATCGTACTTTGGTGGAGAAAATTCGTTAGAAGTTAACCATTTGAAAGATAGTTTTTCGAAGTTAGCAAAAACGTTTCAGTATACCTATTTATGTGGATTAGGTGACTCGGGTAAGTCTCACCTTTTGTATGCGACCTGCATTAAAGCACAAGAGCGTGGCTTGTCTAATATGCTACTGTCTATGCGCGAAGTGATTGATTTTGGACCTATGGTACTAGACGGTTTAGAAGCGCTTGATGTTTTATGTATTGATGACGTGCATTTAGTCGCAGGGAATGATGCATGGGAAAAAGCACTATTTAACTTTTTTAACCGGTTTAACGAACCCGGTAAAATGTTAGTAGTAACTGCCGATTTACTTCCTAGCATGCTTAATATTACGTTGCCAGATTTAGAGTCTCGCTTAACGTGGGGAACAACCTTTCAAATTCGCTCTATGAGTGATGACGATAAAGCACAAGCACTTGTTAAGCGCGCCCATATGCGCGGCCTTGAATTAAGTGATGAATGTGCACGTTTTTTATTAACGCGTTTAAGCCGTGATATGCGTGCTTTGCTCGATGTACTCGACAAATTAGATCATGCGTCAATGGCTGCACAGAGAAAATTAACAATTCCTTTTATAAAATCAACGTTAAAGCTGTAGTAGGTCTAGAATCTAGACCCTGCTTTCAGTTATCATAAGCTATTACTTAACAGCAATCACCTTCTGTGAAAGATCAGGTATCGAATGAACTTAGAAAACATATTAGCGCAAGCACTTGAGGCGGTAGCCAGTGCCAGTGAAATCGCGCAGTTAGAAGAAATCAGGGTTAATTACCTTGGCAAAAAAGGCGAAATCACAAGCTTGCTTAAAACGCTAGGCAAAATAGCACCTGAAGAACGTAAAGAAGCAGGCCAAGTTATAAACCAAGCTAAACAAGATGTACAAGCTGCTATCAACGAAAAGCGTGAATTGCTAGCAAGTAAAGCACTTGAAGAAAAGCTAGCTGCTGAAACTATAGATGTAACTCTACCTGGGCGTGCTATGCCTACTGGCGGTTTACACCCAGTTACGCGCACTATTGAGCGCATAGAAAGCTTTTTCGGTGAGTTAGGTTTTGAAGTTAAATCTGGTCCAGAAATCGAAGACGATTTTCATAACTTTGATGCGCTAAATATTCCAGAGCACCATCCAGCACGTGCTGATCATGATACCTTTTATTTCAATCCTAAATTAGTACTACGTACACAGACAAGTGGCGTGCAAATTCGTACTATGGAAACTGAGCAGCCACCACTGCGCATCATTTCACCTGGACGTGTATACCGTAACGATTACGATCAAACACATACACCTATGTTTCATCAGGTTGAAGGTTTAATGGTTGATACCGATGTTAGCTTTACTGAGCTAAAAGGTATTTTGCATGATTTTTTACGTAACTTTTTTGAAGAAGATATGGAAATTCGTTTCCGTCCTTCATTCTTCCCATTTACAGAACCTTCAGCTGAAGTAGATGTTATGGGTAAAGACGGTAAGTGGTTAGAAGTACTAGGCTGCGGCATGGTACATCCAAATGTACTTAAGTCTGTGGGCATTGACCCAGAAAAATACACCGGCTTTGCTTTTGGTATGGGTGTAGAGCGTTTAACTATGTTGCGCTATGGCGTAAACGATTTACGTGCATTTTTCGAAAATGACTTAAAATTCCTGAACCAGTTCCGTTAAGAGTGAAATAATAAAATGAAATTTAGTGAAAAGTGGTTAAGAGAGTGGGTAAATCCTGCTATTGATACGCAAGCTCTTTCGGAACAGCTTTCAATGGCTGGTCTAGAAGTTGATGGCGTTGAGCCTGCTGCGGCCAAATTTAATGGCGTAGTTGTGGGTGAAGTTGTTGAATGTGGGCAACACCCTGATGCAGATAAACTACGTGTTACCAAAATTAACGTAGGTGGCGATGAGCTACTTGATATCGTATGTGGTGCAGCAAATTGTCGTTTAGGTATTAAAGTTGCTGTTGCAACTGTGGGCGCTGTACTTCCTGGTGACTTTAAAATTAAAAAAGCCAAACTACGCGGTCAACCTTCAAACGGAATGCTATGTGCTTTTGTTGAGCTAGGTATTAGCGAAGAAGGCGACGGCATTATGGAATTGCCAAGCGATGCACCAGTAGGGACTGATTTACGTGACTACCTAGGTCTTGATGACAACATTATAGATGTTGATTTAACGCCAAACCGTGGTGACTGCTTAGGTATAAAAGGTCTAGCACGTGAAGTAGGTGTTTTAAACAGCATTGACGTAAGTGTATTAGATATTCCTGCGGTTACGCCAACAATTGATGACAAAGTATCAATTGACCTAGTTAACGAAGATGCATGTCCTCGTTACCTTGGCCGTGTGATCAAAGGCATTAACCTTGATGCAGAAACACCACTTTGGATGGTTGAAAAGCTACGTCGTAGTGGTGTACGTTCAATTGATCCAGTAGTTGATGTGACTAACTATGTATTACTTGAGCTTGGTCATCCAATGCACGCGTTTGATTTAAATGCGATTGAAGGTGGTATTAAAGTTCGTAGTGCAAACGCAGGTGAAGAACTTGTTTTATTAGACGGTAATATCGCTAAATTAAACGACACAACACTTGTGATAGCCGATCATAACAAAGCACTTGCAATTGCGGGTGTTTTTGGTGGTGAGCAATCAGGCGTTACAGATAAAACATCTGATATTTTACTCGAAAGTGCATTTTTTAATCCTGTTGCAATTGCAGGCCAAGCACGTAGCTACGGTTTGCACACTGATGCTTCACACCGTTATGAACGCGGTGTTGATTTTGCTCTGCAACACGATGCAATGGAACGTGCAACAGCACTTCTTCTTGAAATAGTAGGCGGTCAAGCAGGTCCTGTTGTCGAAGCTGTCGCAGCTGACAAACTACCAAAGGTGACTGAAGTACGCCTTCGTCGTGCACGTTTAGATCGTGTTATTGGCCATCATATTGAAGATGCTAAAGTAACCGATATTCTTACGCGTTTAGGCCTTGATGTAAAAGTAGAAAATGATAGCTGGAGTGCTGATGTACCAAGCTACCGTTTTGATATTCGCATTGAAGAAGACTTAATTGAAGAAGTAGCACGTGTTTACGGTTACAACAGCATTCCTAATGTTGCGCCAACAGCAAAACTTAAAATGACGACACATAACGAGGCAACGATTGCGCTTAGCAAGTTCCGCAATACGTTAGTGACTCGTGGTTACCAAGAAGCAATTACATACAGTTTTGTAGACCCTAAGGCACAAGCTATTTTGCATCCAGAAAGTAAAGCAATGGTATTACCGCACCCTATTTCAATTGAAATGTCGGCAATGCGCGTAAGTTTAATGCCGGGTTTATTAGCGTCTGTAGCGTATAACCAAAATCGTCAACAACCTCGTATTCGTTTATTCGAACATGGTCTTAAATTTATAGGCGACGAAAGTGCAGAAAACGGTGTTTACCAAGTACCGGTTATTGGTGGTGTTATTACTGGTCTTGTAAATGGTGAACATTGGGTTGAAGAGAAACGTAATGTTGATTTTTATGACCTAAAAGGTGATGTTGAAGCCTTACTTGCAATTACCAATGACGTTACTCGTTTTGAAGTTAAAGCAGAGCAGTCAGATGGACTTCACCCTGGTCAATCAGCAGTAATATATGTTGATGGTAAAAAGGTTGGTTTTTTGGTGCTTTACATCCACAAGCTCAAAAGTTGTTAGATATCAACAACGCAACTTTTGTTTTTGAAATTGAAATGTCAGCAATAGAAAAAAGAAATTTACCGCAAGCAGAAGGGGTGTCTAAATTCCCTTCAAATCGCCGCGACATCGCGATATTAGTGGCAGACAGCGTTAAATCGGGTGACATTTTAAGCGTGATCGAAAAAGTTGGCGGAAATCAATTGGTTGACCTAAACTTATTCGATGTGTATAAGGGCAAAGGTATTGAGCCAAATTATAAGAGTTTGGCGATTGCTCTAACACTGCAAGCGGTTGATAGAACACTCGAAGAGAAAGATATCAATCTAGTAGTTGATAACGTGGTGGCCGAATTGGCCGAACAGTTTAATGCATCGTTGAGGGACTAGATATGGCGCTTACTAAAGCCGACATAGCTGAACACCTATTTGAAAAGCTCGGGATCAATAAAAAAGATGCCAAAGATTTAGTTGAAGCGTTTTTTGAAGAAATCCGCTCAGCGCTAGAAAAAGGCGAGCAGGTTAAGCTCTCTGGATTTGGTAACTTTGATCTTCGAGACAAAAAAGAAAGACCAGGCCGCAACCCGAAAACAGGCGAAGATATTCCTATTTCGGCGCGTCGTGTGGTGACCTTTCGACCAGGTCAAAAGCTTAAAACCCGCGTAGAAGTGGGCACAAGTAAAGCAAAATAAAAAAAGGCAGCGCAAGCTGCCTTTTTATTTTACATGAATAAGCTAACTAAAAAGTTAGCTTATTTTTATACTAATAAATTAAAACTCTCTAGGTGATACAAACTCACCGTTTTGTATTTGCAAATATGTTTGCTCTGCAAGTATATCTAAGCTGTCTAAGCTTTTACCGCTACTAATTAGTTGATGTTCTATTGGCAGCAGTTCAATATTTTCAATACCGAACATTTGGCCCACTTTAGAAAATATATATGCATGCTTAAATTTATCATGTTTATAAAACAGGCTAATTAATGAGGTAAGGACTTCGGGGTTAGGTACGGTGTCTTTTTTATTTAACTCTAATGTTTTGTAGAGTAAATCAATGGTTTTTTCATCATCGAATTTAATGTAATACGACGCTAAGAAAAATTGCATTTCAGCACTTTGTGTCACACTCGTTTCGTTTTCTAGCGAAAGAAGTTTAGTTAGTGCACTTTGATTATTATTGCGCGACCAATGGTAATAAAGTAAACCTGGGTGGTTAGTATTTTTAGTATCTTGATATAAGCGTGTTATTTCTTTAATACTAGTTAGTTGCCCATCAATACGCGAGGTTGTTTTTTCTTTGAGTTTTACGTGCTCGATTTTTGCAGCCAATGTTATGCATTGATTGTAGTCTTCAAATCCTTTAAGTAATTGGTATTTATTTTCATCTGTCGGGTCTTTATATTCTGTGTAGCGTTTTATAATAACCTCTGCGCGAGGCTCCTTACAGTGGCTATCTTTATTTAGATCGGCACAAAACCCTGGTGTTTCTTTGCATACCTTTGAGAGTGTCAACTGATCTCCACACCCAGTTAGGGCTACCAACCCTAGTAAAACACTTGCTTTTAGAAACATCCCTTAACCCCAAATGAATATATACCCTCCTATTCTAGCTCAATCATTTAACTCCTAACAGTAGAGAATAACGTCAGATTAAATTAGAATGGCAGTGCCCATTTGGGCTATCCGTTCAAAATGTTTAACTT
The DNA here is from genome assembly GCF_000241185.1 of Pseudoalteromonas sp. BSi20495. Classification (NCBI taxonomy): domain Bacteria; kingdom Pseudomonadati; phylum Pseudomonadota; class Gammaproteobacteria; order Alteromonadales; family Pseudoalteromonadaceae; genus Pseudoalteromonas; species Pseudoalteromonas sp. BSi20495. The sequence continues at coordinate 36,211 of NZ_BADY01000071.1, read as the reverse complement.
AGGTAAATAAAATGACCTCATCTCACGAGTTAGAATACACAAATAGTTGGCAAGAGCGCCAAGATTACGCAGAAAGTATGCAACCAATCATTGGTAAGCTTTATCGTAATCGTGGTATTGAAATTGCTGTATATGGCCGTCCTCTCGTAAATGCCAGTACTATCGATATTATCAAATCTCACAAAACCGTTGCTCAGTTTGAAGGCACTAAATTACGTTTGCGCGAAAGCTTCCCATTTTTAGAAGCTATCAGCAAAATGGAATTAAACTCTGCACGTATTGATATTGGTAAGCTTGCATATAGTTATTTATTCACTGAAGCCGCAAATGGTCGTTCAGTCGAAGAGTTTGTTAAAGACGAACTTGCAGAAATAGCTGATTTACCAGCGAAAGAACCACGCGATGTTGTGTTGTATGGTTTTGGTCGTATTGGTCGTTTACTCGCGCGTTTATTAATTGAAAAATCAGGTCCATATTCAGATTTACGTTTGCGCGCTATTGTTGTGCGTGGTGGTAAAGATGGTGATCTCGAAAAACGTGCAAGCTTATTGCGTCGCGATTCAATTCACGGTCCATTCAATGGTTCAATCACTATTGATAAAGAACGTAATGCAATTAAAGCTAACGGTAGCTACATTCAAGTTATTTACGCTAACTCTCCTAGCGAAATTGATTACACCCAATACGGTATCGACAATGCATTAATCGTTGATAACACCGGTATTTGGAAAGACGAAGCGGGCCTTGGCCAGCATCTAGAGTGTAAGGGCGCTGCAAAAGTATTATTAACAGCTCCTGCAAAAGGCAATATCAAAAACATCGTATATGGTGTTAATAACAAAGATATATTACCTGAAGATAAAATTGTTTGTGCAGCAAGCTGTACAACCAATGCAATTACACCAACGCTTAAAGCATTAAACGATAAGTTTGGTATCAATAATGGCCATGTTGAAACTGTTCACTCATACACGAACGATCAAAACCTTATTGATAACTACCACAAAGCAGAGCGCCGTGGCCGCGCCGCAGCACTTAATATGGTAATTACTGAAACAGGTGCTGCAAAAGCGGTTTCAAAAGCATTACCAGAGCTTGAAGGTAAGTTAACAGGTAATGCTATCCGCGTACCTACGCCTAACGTATCGTTAGCTATTTTAAACCTTAATTTAGCAACAAGTACTTCTGTTGAAGAGCTAAACGCATTTTTACGTGATACAGCACTTCATTCAGACTTACGTGATCAAATTGATTACACTGCATCAACGGAAATTGTATCTACCGATTTAGTCGGTAGCCGTTACGCAGGTGTTGTTGATTCACAAGCAACAATTGTTGAAGATAACCGTATTGTTTTATATGTATGGTACGACAATGAGTTTGGTTACAGCTGCCAAGTAGTTCGTTGTATGCGCGATATGGCCGAAGTGTCATTCCCAAGCTTACCTCGCTAATTTGTTTGCAGTGACGTAAAAGCCAGCATGTTGCTGGCTTTTTTGGTCGTGTATTATTTTTAAAGCGTATGCCTTGTGATAGGCTTTAATTATTCAAATGTTAGCAATGCTCAGTTTTTATTAGTATTGCAATATTTTACTACGTGTATTTAATACCAGTAGTGTTAGTTCTGCAGAGTAAAAAGCAGATAAACTTATTCAACCTAAAGGGTTTTCCATGAAAATCAGCAGCAATTTCGACAGTGGTAATATTAAAGTTATTGAAGCCACCGATCCTTTAAATATTCAATTAGAAATTAATAAAGATCATCAGTCTGAATTTTATCAGTGGTTTCACTTTCGTCTTGAAACAACGCCTTACCAATTGCATAAGTTAAATATTAATGAGCTTGATAAATCAGCTTACCCCGATGGTTGGGAAGGGTATCAAGCCGTTGCATCATATGACCGCCAAACATGGTTTCGTGTACCATCAAGCTATGAAAATGGCACATTAAGCTTTGAAATTGAACCAGAGTGCGGCAGTGTGTATTTTGCTTACTTTGCACCATATAGTTACGACCGCCATTTAGATTTATTATCTTGGGCACAAAGCCAAGGCGCTTGCCAATTAATAACGCTTGGTGAAACACTCGATGGCCGTGATATGAGTGTGCTTAAAATTGGTGAGCCAAGTGAAGACAAGAAAAACATCTGGATCACAGCACGCCAACATCCAGGTGAAACAATGGCGCAGTGGTATGTAGAAGGTCTATTGCACAAACTTCTTGATGACGAAGACCCACATGCAGCTGCGCTTCTATCAAAAGCAGTATTTTACGTTGTGCCAAATATGAATCCAGACGGTAGCGCACGCGGACATCTTCGTACCAATGCTAAAGGCGTTAACTTAAACCGTGAATGGCAAACACCAAGCATGGAAAATAGCCCTGAGGTTTACCTAGTGCTAAATAAAATGCGCGAAGCTGGCTTAGATATGCACCTAGACATACACGGCGATGAAGCGATTCCGTATAACTTTGTGGCAGGCAGCGAAGGTATTCCAAGTTACGATGCACGCCTAAAAGGCCTTGAAGATAGCTTTAAAGCCGCGCTTTTAACGATTACTCCAGAGTTTCAAGATGAGCATGGCTATCCAAAAGATGAGCCAGGCCAAGCTAACCTAACGGTAGGTTCAGCAGCAACCGCTGAAGAATTTAAAGCATTAACGTACACAATTGAAATGCCATTTAAAGATAATAACGATTTACCTGATCCAGACTATGGCTGGTCAGACCGTCGTTCGTATCAATTTGGTCAAGATACGTTAGCGGCAATTGTTAATGTTGTTGATAATTTAAGATAAAACATTTATTTGAAGGGTATCAATAGTTTTGATGCCCTTTTTGTTTTTAGTAAAACCCCTTTTACAAAAAATAATAATCATATAGCAACTTCATTCCAAAACGTTTTTAACGTTTCTTCGCTGCGTATCATCACCGTATCGGTACAAATCAATCTACTTTCCTTTAAATACTGCTGATGTAGTGCCTTGCAATAGCTACGTAATTAGATATTTTGAAAATTAAGTGTTAACAAAGTTAGGTTACTTAAGTTAAGATTAATTAAATCATGAGTCGGGACGGGAGAGGCAAAACCTTATTTCGTAAAGCTTATGTTGCGTAGTAGCTAAAGCAGAGTCTCGTAACTAAAAATAATAAATATAACTATAGAGGATATCCATGGAAGCTATTGTAAGCGCTGTTAATGATGTTGTTTGGAGTAATGCACTCATTTATTTATGCCTAGGCGCAGGCTTGTTTTATTCAGTATTAACTCGATTTGCTCAAGTTAGACATTTTAAAGAAATGTGTAAGTTATTATTTAGTCCTAACACGTCAGATAAAGGTATCTCATCTTTTCAAGCCCTTGCAGTCTCGTTGTCTGGACGAGTAGGCGTCGGTAATATCGCTGGCGTTGCAGCGGCTATTGGTTTTGGCGGACCAGGCGCTATTTTCTGGATGTGGGTTGTTGCTTTTCTAGGCGCAAGTACCGCATATGCAGAATCTACTTTAGGTCAAATTTATAAAACAGAAGAAGACGGGCAATACCGTGGTGGCCCAGCGTATTATTTTGACCGTTGTTTAGGACAAAAATGGTTGGCTATTTTATTCGCTGTTTCGGCAATTATAGCATGTGGTGTCTTTCTGCCTGGCGTACAAGCAAATGCGGTAGGTAATGCGTTTACCCAAGTGTTTGGCAATGGCAACATGGTTTCTACTAGCTTTGGTGATGTAGGCAGCTTTAAATTAGTCGCTTTAGCAATTATCCTTATTGTTTTGGCATTTATTATTTTCGGCGGTATAAAACGTATTGCGAACTTTACGCAAATTGTAGTGCCATTTATGGCGCTTGGTTACATAGTACTGGCACTAATCGTGGTATTTTTAAATTTAGATAAAGTGGGCGATATATTTTATTTAATTATTAGTGATGCATTTACTGCGCAGGCAGGTTTTGGTGCTGCTATTGGTTGGGGCGTTAAACGTGGTATATATTCTAATGAAGCAGGCCAAGGTACTGGGCCTCATGCAGCAGCTGCAGCAGAAGTTGATCACCCTGCTCAACAGGGCTTAGTACAAGCTTTTTCTGTTTATGTTGATACCCTCTTTGTGTGTACTGCAACTGCATTAATGATTTTAATTACGCAGCAATACAACATTGTGGGTGAGCTACCAGCAGGGCAATTTATTGTACAAAATGTTGATGCAGCCACTGAAGTGGGATCAGCAGCCTTTACTCAAATGGCTCTATTTAGTGTATTTGGTAGCTTTGGACAAGCATTTGTCGGTATTGCATTATTCTTCTTTGCCTTTACCACAATACTTGCTTATTACTTTATTGCAGAGACTAATATTGCTTACTTAAATCGTTATTTTAAGGGCAGTATTCCGCTTGTTCTTGTGAAGTTTGTAATTATGTTTATGGTTGCATACGGCATGGTAAATAATTCAGGTTATATTTGGACTATTGGTGATATTGGCGTTGGCTTAATGGCTTGGATTAACATACTCGGTATTTTAGCCATTTTCTTTGTCGCTAAGCCTGCTTTGCTATGTTTGAGCGATTATGAAGAACAAAAGAAAAAAGGCGGAAAAGTCATATTTGATCCAGTTAAATTGGGTATAAAAAACGCCACATTCTGGGAAAAACGCTTAGAAAAGCAGTCAAAAGACGCAGAGTAATTAAACTTAGTGGGCAACTTGGAAAATTATCGCCCCTAAATTAGTTATTGGTTTGAATTCAAAAAAGACAACGAGAAATAAAACACGTACAATAAAGGCGCCGAAAGGCGCTTTTTTTATGCGTAGTATGGAGAGAAGTATGGCGATTATTCGTTGCCCAAAATGTGCAAAATCAATTTCAGATAAACATAAGCAATGTCCGCATTGCGAAAGCAACATTGCAGAGCTAAACGACGAGCAAGTTTTACAACTTCAGCGCGAACAGCGAATTAAAAAAAAGCAGATGTTTATAAATCACTCCTTTTTGGCGCTTATCTTATTTTTAGGTGGTTTTTTCTGTTTGTACTTTCTACAACCGCAAGAAGAAACACTGCAGTGGTACGCTTACACCGCCGCAATTGGCGTAGGGTGTATTTGGTATCTTATAAACCGTATTGTTTTAGTGACTCTAAAAAAGAAAAAATGACATGAACATCGACAATCTTGTACAAAATATTACTCCCGAATTATTCGAACGCTTACAATACGGTGCCTCTACTGGTAAATGGCCAGACGGTACCGTTTTATCAGATGAGCAAAAGCAACAAACAGTGCAGTTGGTTATGTTGTATCAAGCAAAAGTGGCTCAATCAAACGAGCAATTTACGATTGGTGCTAATGGTGAGATGATCCAAAAGACAAAAGCTCAACTACAAAAAGAATTTAAATCAGACAACGAAATAGCTAGGTTTAGTGAACATGATCTTTAAGCACCTTTTTACACCAAAATGGAAACACCCTAAGCAACAAGTACGTCTTGATGCTATCGAAAAATTAGACATTGAACGTGATGCAACCATATTAAACACGTTAGCACTTGAAGATAGCTCCGCTGAAATACGCCGTAAAGCGCTCCAAAAAGTGAACGACTTACCACTTTGGTGGAAAGCGTATAAACAAGATCAAGCATTAAAAGATATAGCCGAGCTACAAATATCTAATGCTGTTTTAAATAGCGAAAGTACGCTAACAGCAAAAATTAAAAACGAATACATAGAGCGTTTTGCACCCGTTAAAACACTTGAAAAGTTAGCGTTTGCAGAAAAAGAGCTGCAAGTACGCGTTAAATTACTGAAACGTTTAGCAAATCCAAAACTAGTAGAAAAAGCATTTAAAGAAGGTAGCGAAGAGCTACAAACTCAATTAGTTGAACTTGTTATTACTCATCAATTAATTAAATCATTAGTAAAGCATGCAAAGGGTGGTGCAAAAGCAGCACTTGAAACGCATATTGAAAATGAACGTTTAGCAATTGAAATGCCACTTGAAGTTGAAAATGCAACACGTGTTATTTTAGCTAAGTTAAATGCTTTACGTGAAAAAACAGATTTTGGTATTGTAAATCCACAAGCCGGCGAATTAATGGCCCAGTGGCAAGCACTTGAGCTTAAATGGTTAAGTGATGAGCGCGTTAAGCTGCTTGACGAAAAATATACTTCTATCACCACTAAGTTAGATGCACACATTGAACAGCTAAAAGCGGTACATGACAAAGAGCAGCAGCAATTAGCGCAACAACAGCGTCAATTATTAGCACTTGCAACACTTGAAGCTTTGGGTGAAGAAATTGAAAATGCCTTACAGCTTGGTCTTGAAACGCCAGAGCAAATTCAACAAGATTGGCTTGATGCAAAAGTAGCGCAAGCTAAGCAAGCTATTAGCGAAACAGAACTTGCTAATAACGCACAATCAAAACTCGCTGTAAGCAAGTTAGAAAAACTATTTACTCAAGTTGCTAAGTTACCTGAGTTAACAACGGCTATTAAAGAGTACAAACTCGCTTTTGCAGCGCTATGCGAAATTACGCCAGCAGAAGATTTAGCACAATACGATGCAACTTTAACTGAATTTAATAATGGCTTTAAAGCAGCGCGTAATCATTTAAATATTTTAGATGGCGCACTACAAAGTACCTTTAAAACACAGTTAAATGCGCATAAAAAGCAATTTTTAGCACCAATGAATGAGCTAGTTAAGCCACTTGAAAAAAACCAAAGCCAAGCAAAGCGCAAAGCGCGTGATGTTAAACGCCTAATTGAAGAAGGTCGTTTTAATGTTGCTTTTGGTGTGTTTAAAGGCTTTGAAGAGTTATTTAATACACTTACTGAGCAATATCAACAGCCGCTTGTAAACATAAAAGCGGAACTTGAAGCGCAACTTGCAGATGCTAAAGATTGGCAAAAATACGCAGCAGCACCAAAGCGTGAAGCCTTATTAGAAGAAGTAAGTGCATTAGTAAGCGAAGAATGCACCGACCCACAACAACGCGCAGAGCAAGTAAAAGCGCTACGTAAACGTTGGAATGAGTTAGGTCGTTTAGATACAGATGAAGAAAAGCAACAAGGCGTGCAGTTTGATGAACAAATCGAGCTGTTATTTGCGCCTTGCCGTAGTTACTTCGCAGAGCAAGAAGTACAACGAGAAGCATCAAAAGCACAACGTGAAAGTATTATTAACGACATGCATGCGCTCCATTTACAGCCAACTGCTGAGGATGACTTTGATTGGAAGCAATATGAAAGCCAATACAATCGTTTAAATAAAGCGTGGCGCAGTGTGGGTAAAGTTGACCCTAAAACATACCGTACACTAAACGATCGTTATAAAAATGAGCAACAACAAGTACTGGCTTTGTTAAATGCATTTCATAAAACTAATGCCACACTTAAAAACGAACTAGTAGAAAAAGCGCAGCAATTGTCACAAAGTGATGATTTAGCAGCTGCATGCCAAGAGTTGAAGCAAATGCAACAACAATGGCAAGCTATCGGTTTTGCAGGTTTGAAAGCTGAAAATGCGTTATGGCAAAAGTTTCGTCAGTTTAACGATGAAACATTTACCAAGCGTAGCAGTGAGTTCGAGCAGCAAAAACTTGAGCAAAACGAGTCAGATAAGCAAGCCGTTGCAGAACTTGCTGAACTTGAAGCAGCATTGAGTGATGTTAATCAAAGAGCGCAGTTGCACGACCTTGAAACAAAAGTGAAAGGGTATACGCAATTTAGATCGTTAGCGCCAAAGGTTACTAAGCTACTAGCCGCTATTGACGATAAACTTGCATTGCTAACAAGTAAATCAGAGCAAGCTAATTTAGATGCATTAATTACTGCACTTGAGAACAATGAAGCATTACCAAGTCAGTATCAAGCACCGCTTAAAACAGCGTTAAATACCGAGCAGCTTATTACGCGCATGGAAATACTAGCGAACGTAAGTTCAATCGATAAGTCACTTAGAATGGCAGAACAAGTAGCCATGCTAGATGACAAACATCGTGGTGATCATGCTGATTTAAACTATTATTTAAAACAGTTATTAGCGCTCAGTGACGGTTCAGTTGAACCTGACACACTAACGCGACTTAAAGCGACACTTGCAGCTTAATACACTAGGGCGTGTTGACCTTTCGTGGTTGAATTTGCAGCAGACTGTTTGGTATTTAGGCAAGGCAGAGTCTATGTAGTGTGGTTATTCCCCATAAATAGGCGATAACGCAGCATAAATGCCAAACATGCGCTGCCCTTTGGGTTCTTTCTAGGGACGATTAACTCTTTGTTGCTCGGTTTTGACTTAGCCCGCTAGGTTACAAACCTCACGCCGCGATTAAATCGACCCTAGATTGAACAAATTTCAATCCACAAAGGTCAACACGCCCTAGAACCAGCATAATATGTGCTGGTTACTATTTTACTAAGCCGCTTTAATAGCGGCTTTTTTATGTATCACTAATTCATAAACAAAAGGGTTTTCATGAGAATTTTAGTTATTATTGCAGCGTTATTTTTAACTGCCTGTAATACCACGCAAGGCATATCAGTATATTCATTTACTAACTCTGAGGTTGAGTCTGTACTGGGTAAGCAATTACCAAAGTTAAGTGAAAAAGTAAGCTTAATGGGTTTACCGGTTCAGTTTGATGTAAACGACTTAAGTGTAAATATTGGACCTGATAACCGCGATGTTGTTGTGCTTGGTGCCGATTCAAGCGCTGAAATTAATGCATTCGCACTTAAATACCCAGTGCGTTTAAAGCTACAAATTGAAGGCAGCCCATTTTACGACAGTGAGAAAAAAGCGGTGTTTTTACGTAATATTAAGTTACTTGATTCGAGTGTTGATGCCGGTGGTTTTAAAGGTAATTTAGGTGCACTTGATAGCCAAGCAATGGATGTGATTAATGCTTTTTTAGCGGTTAACCCTGTTTATACTCTAAATATGGATGACCCTAAAATGATGCTACTTAGTAAGCTTCCACTTGATATGAAAGTGGTTGAAGGTGCAATTAAGCTAGTACCTCGTCTATAAGTAGATCTACCTACTTACAATATACGTATTAATTAGCCTGACTTTCAGGCTAATTAGGTTTTAATATTATGGCGGCTCCTCGCACTGTTCCCACTTCTCGGCTTTCTCGATTTGCAAAATTAGGCTCACTTGCCACAGGTGTTGCTACCAACATGTTAGTTGATGGTGCTAAGAGTGCGCTAACAGGTAAAGGTTGGGATAATAAAAGCTTACTACTACAACCTAAAAATATTGAAAAATTAGCCACACAGCTATCACATTTACGTGGTGCAGCAATGAAACTGGGGCAATTGCTTTCAATGGATGCCGGTGATCTACTTAGTCCTGAATTAGCTCAGTTACTTGCTTTACTGCGCTCAGACGCGAATCCAATGCCTCATAAGCAGCTTGTTGAAGTGTTAAAAGAGCAATGGGGGGATGAGTGGCTAGCGCGTTTTTCTCACATTGAGCTAAGACCTTTTGCAGCGGCTTCTATAGGGCAAGTTCATTTAGCTTATAAAGAAAATGGCGATCAGCTTGCTGTTAAAATTCAATACCCTGGTATTGCAAAAAGTGTAGTAAGTGATGTCGATAACGTTATTTCTTTATTAACGATTTCTCGATTATTGCCAAAAGATCTTAATATTAAACCACTTATTAGTGAGGCTAAAGCGCAGCTATTAGCCGAGGCTGATTATAAACGGGAGGCTCAGTACTTAATACGTTATAAAAATGCACTAGCAAGTAATCCCCACTTTAAAGTGCCTAACGTATATCCAGAGCACAGCACACAACACGTGCTAACTATGGAATATATAAAAGCAGAGCCCATTGAGAGCATTACAGAGCTACCAGATAGTCAAAAAAGCTTTGTTGCAGAGCAGCTCATTGATTTATTTTTTAAAGAAATGTTTGAATTTAAATTAATTCAAACCGACCCTAACTTTGCCAACTTTCATTATCAGCTTGATACACAAAAAATTGTTTTATTTGATTTTGGTGCAACGCGAGAAATATCAACCGAGCTTAGCTTAGCGTACTTAGCCTTATTTAAAGCGGGTAGTGAAAACAACCGAGAAGGTGTACTTAAAGCGGCATCACACATAGGTTATTTTAAAAATGACTTAGTTGATGAGTATAAAAACAACGTCATTGATTTATTTTTAATGGCGTGCGAGCCCCTAAGAGCAGAAGGGGAATTTGATTTTAAAAATAGCGAACTCGCGCTCAAAATTAAAAATGCAGGGCTTGCTCTTAGTGGGCAATCTCAGCAATGGCATACACCGCCCGTTGATGCGCTATTTATTCACCGAAAACTTGCAGGACTTTACTTAATAGCCGCAAGGCTAGGTGCAAAAATAGATGTAAAAACGTTATTTAAGCACTATTTATAGCTTTTTAATTTACGCGTAAGTGCGCTTTAGGTAATGAGTGCACTTAGCGTATAAAATTGCCATAATACTCGCGATATTTCGCGAGGTGTATTTATGGTAAAACAATTTTTAAACGATCCTAAATTATTGCTAAACGCAGTCGGTGAGGGTATATACGGTTTTGACCTGTCGGGTAATGCGGTGTTTGTTAATCCTGCCGCTGAGCGCATGACAGGTTGGTGCGCTGAGGAACTATTAGGTAAAAAAATACATCAATATCATCACCATACTCATGCTGATGGCACACCTTATCCCGCTGATGAATGCCAAATTTACTGCACCATGTTTGACGGAAAACGTCGTGAAGTTAAAAATGAAGTTTTTTGGCGCAAAGACGGTAGCTCATTTGCAGTTCAATACACCTCAACACCGGTTTATCAAAATGATGAGTTAATTGGTGCTGTAGCGGTATTTCGCGACATATCACTGCAACAGCAAACACAAAATGCACTGCAAGAGGCACTTGAGCAAGTAAAGCATTTAAGTGAGCAGCTAAAAGATGAAAACAACTACTTAATTGCAGAACTTAACGAAGATTGGCAAGACTCAGGGCTAGTTGGACAAAGTCATATATTTCAAACCATGTTAGATCAAATAAAACTGGTGAGTGAAACCGACAGCACAGTGCTTATACTTGGCGAAAATGGCACGGGTAAAGAATTAGTAGCTCGTAATTTGTATCGACTAAGCAAGCGTAGCGAACAAGCCTTTATAAAAGTAAATTGCGCCGCATTTACCCCAAGTTTGCTAGAATCGGAATTGTTTGGCCATGAAAAAGGCGCGTTTACAGGTGCAAATGAACGCCGTAAAGGGCGTTTTGAACTTGCTGATAAAGGCACCTTGTTTTTAGATGAAATAGCAGAGCTGCCACTTGAGGCGCAAAGTAAACTACTAAGAGTTCTTCAAGAACAAGAGTTTGAACGTGTGGGTGGCAGCAATACGCTAAAAGTAAATATTAGAGTGATTGCAGCGACTAATCGCGACCTGTGGGAAATGGTACAAAAAGGCACGTTTAGAATTGATTTGTATTATCGGCTTAATGTATTTCCTATAAAAGTACCCGCCCTTAAAGATCGAAAAGAAGATATTCCTTATTTATGCGCTAATTTAATTGCGCAGCTAAATAAGCGGCTCGGGAAAAACTTAAAAGGGCTAAGTAAAAAAGCAATTACGCAGCTGCAGGCTTACGATTGGCCAGGCAATATTAGAGAGCTGCAAAATGTACTTGAACGCGAAGCTATTTTATCTAATCAAGCGGTACTTCAGCTAAGTCAGCCTTTGCAAGCGGGTGGTGAAGTCTTTATTAATCCTTCACTTACGCTCGATGAAGCGCAAAAGCAGCATATAACCTCTGTTCTCGCGTTATCGCACTGGCAAATATCAGGTGATAAAGGAGCGGCAGTTAAATTGGGCTTACCTGAGAGTACACTACGCTCAAAAATGCGAAAGTTAGGGATCGCTAAAAATTCGTGATATATCGCGAAGTACGCTTTATATCGCGTGGTTGATTTTTATTTTTTAAAATAATTTCTTTAATATCAATGAAGTAATTTAAGTTTCAGCTTGGTCTGAAAGTTGCAAATGCTTGCGTAACACCCGTCATTATGAAGCAAGTACTATGAAGTTTGATATTAAAGAAGAAGACATGATCATTAAGCCCTATAACACCGAAGGGCCAATTTATATCCGCGAGCAAAAAGGATTTTTTCAGCGCATACGCCGTAATTTAGGTTGGCTGCTAATGCTAACTTTTATTGCAATACCGTGGATTCAATATAACGGTCAACAAGCTGTGCTGCTTGATGTGGCAACGCAAACCTTTACTATTTTTGGTTTAACACTGCTTCCTCAAGATTTTGTGATTTTAGCCCTGCTATTCATGGTGGGGGCTTTTGCGTTATTTTTTGTAACCAACTGGCTTGGTCGGGTTTGGTGTGGATACACGTGCCCGCAAACAATATGGATGCTCATGTTTTCGTGGGTAGAGCAGCGCATAGAAGGCACGCGAAATCAGCGTATTAAATTAGATAAATCGCAGTGGACGCTAAGTACTTGGCGCAAAAAAATAACTAAGCACAGTGCGTGGATTATTATTTCAGTTTTAACCGCCACCTCGTTTATGGCGTATTTTATTCCGGCAAAAAGTTTGTATATGGAAATGCTTACGTTTGAATGGTCAGGTATTACGAGCTTTTGGGTGTTTTTATTCGCTTTTTGCACCTACGGTAATGCTGGGTTTTTACGCGAGAAAATGTGCACAATTGCTTGCCCTTATTCTCGTTTTCAGGCTGTTATGTTTGATAAAGATACGTTGCTTGTTACATATGATAACGAGCGAGGTGAAAGCCGAGGACCACGTAAACGCAAAGCTGATCCAAAAGAGCTTAACTTAGGTGACTGTGTAGACTGTAACTTGTGTGTAGAGGTATGCCCTGCAGGAATAGACATTCGAAATGGGTTGCAATATGAATGTATAAACTGTGGCTTATGTATTGATGCCTGCGACGATACCATGGAGAAATTTGGTTACGAAAAAGGCTTAATTAAATACGCGAGTGAAAAACAAATGGAAGGTAAAAAAACCAATCCATTTAGGTTAAAACTAGTAGGATACGGCGCATTAACGGCTTTGTTAATCATTTCGATGTTTGCATGGATGCTGCAACGTACACCAATAGAAGCCTCAGTACTACGCGATAGGAATGCGCTTTATAGAGTGAACTACGAGGGCCTTGTAGAAAACCCTTATACACTTACTATTATTAATAAAACGCAGCAAGCACTGCATTACAGTATTGCCATAGAGGGCTTGCCAGAAGCAACACTCTCAAGTCCGAGATCTACGCTTGTACAACCGGGTGCGATGAAAAGAGTCCCCGTTACTGTAACAGCCGATGGTTACGGTATTGAGCGTAAAGTTAGCAAGTTACAATTTGTAGTAACGGCGCAAGAAGACGCCAGTATAACCATAACTAAAGATAGCCAGTTTTATAAAAACTAAGATTGATAAAATTTCATAAACAACATGCCCAAGTCGATATTCTTCTTGGGCATTTTATCTGTAGTTTTTATTACGTGTTTGCATTTATATATTTGAGTGCGCTTGTTATAACGGCCACTTGTGCCAAAATACATTCTTCATCGGTGGCTGTTGGGCTATCTGGGTACACTTCGGTAGTGGTTACATAAGGCGCGTCAGTAAAGCCCATACACAAACCTAACTCACGTGCCGCATAGTTAATAACGCCAAATTGCTCTTGAGGGACGCCTATTAGCTGGTTGTTTTCATCGCTCGGGGCAATGTGCGTGACCTTTTCCACATCTTCGATAATTACTTTTTGAAATTCAGGCTCAGGCTTATTGGTATCGGCCACTAAATAAAACCCATCAGGTATGTTCCAATTAGTGTTTGTAGTGCCTTCACGGGCAGCAAGTGCGGGTCTAAATTCACTGTTATCGCTGTCGGTTGTTTCGTGTAAATCAATATGAGCAACTAAGTCTATATCGAGTGATTTTACATACGTCATAATAGCTGCTGACTCTTGTGCTGGGCTGCCTTCGTAAAATGAGCGGTTAGGATCAATAGCATCAGGGTTCCAGCGGTTTATAGTCTCATATCCCCAAGGGCTAATGCAGGGCGCAACAATAATATTAAACTGCTTTGAGTGTTGCATAGCCGATGTTTTAGCAAACCTAAGTGCGCCATGTACGCCACTGGTTTCGTAGCCATGCACACCTCCGGTGATTAAAACTGTTGGTTTATTAGCATTAAAGTTAGGCGTTTTTAATATATATAATGGGTAAGTGCCAGCGGCGTAATTAAGCTCGCCGTATTGCTCTATATCTAAGGTGCTTTTAAGATCATTAATTAGCGTTACGACTTCGTTCTGGTAACTGCGTTTAATGTTTTGGCGTGCTAACCACTGGGCTTTATCGTTGTTATTCCATTTTTTTCCAGGTGTGCCAATCGGGTATGTGCTGTTAGTCATAATAAACCTTTATATCAATTGTTATTAGCCCATATAAAAAAGCAGACAATTACAATTGGTAGAATTACTTAATAAAGGCGTAGCTTAACGCTGAGTAAATTGGCGTGCAAATTAAAACGTTAAAGTCATATTATTTATTGCGCGCTGTTGTTTAGCTTGAATATAACTTTGACTAGCAAACCCCCCTGAAATAGCGCCAGAGCGAATCCGCTCAATCAAAATAGTTAAATTGCATGCCTTACTTTTATCTATTTGCGTATCATTAAACATTATCAAATTATTTAGATTAAATGAATAACTCGACGATGTAATAGATGAAGACGTAGATTGTATTAATGTAGAGTTGTTATTTGTGGTGCAACGACTGCTTAACTCAATTGTGCTGGCGCTATTGGTATCTATACCATCAAGTTGTACTGTTATTGTGTTTGTTATGCTAAATTTTTGCTCACTACTTGGTGTTAAAATAATAAAGTTATGAGGAAGTTCAACAGTTGAGCGTGTGCTTATTTCATCATCACGGTTAAACAATATATCAAACGGCTCGTTATCATCAGTTATGTTGATGTAGGCTTGGTAATCTACATCTAAAAAATCTGTATCTTTACTAAGTTCAACAGCTGTGCCTCGCACGATTACTTGTAATGTGTCGCTATCGCTTAATACGATGTTAGACCCATTCATATCACCTGCATTTAGCTCTGCATTAATACGAGTACGACTTCCGTCAGACACAAGCTCAAAACCCGCCCAAATACCTTTCGTTTTAATTAGATCTGATGCTGTTTCTGATGTGCAAGCACACAGCATTAATATGATGCCCACGAGGGAAAAGTCTTTTTTTAAACATGTTAGCTCCTTTATTTGTGAGCGTATTGTTACACAAGAAAGTACTTTTAGATGTTTAAAATTGTTAACAACTGTAAAATAAATTTTAAATAAAAGATCTTGGTAGGCAGTGTTGTTTTATTTTTAGTAAAATAACGGCCAGTATTGTGAGTAAATTTATTATAAAAGAGTATGTTACAATTAGTTTATAGTCTGCTTTTGTATTGAGTATTATGGTGCAGTATGTTGCCACACCAAGTTGGTTAGGTCGTTTTTTTACCCGTATTAAGTGGGTAAGTATTGAGCAAGACGTGCTTGTTGTCCACTTTAGAGATATGACTAAACAGCAATTTTTATTAAGTGATTTCAGTAACTTTTCTGTGCTGCAAAATAGCTTGTTTAGCGCAAAAATTTATTTATGTGATCCTAATAACACATGCGTTAGTTTTTTAAAAAAAGCCGAAGCAGATGTGCTTAATAAAGCGTTAAATAAATATTTTTCAAATACGTTAGAACAAAAAGTGAACAATGCGAAAACACTTTTAAAGCGTTATGCCCTTGATGAATTTTTACGCGACAGTTCCATTGAAATCTTAAATAAAGCTGTTTTTTCTTTAAGTAAAAATTACGCACATAATAAAACCGTGTGGCAACAGCATTTATCGCCTATTAGCGTAAAATTTTTAAGTATTTTAAGTAGTACACCAAAAACAGCAGACGCTGTAGCGCAATTACGCCATAAATATGAACAAAAGCAGCTTACCCAAAGAGATAACTTTTATAATAATGTTGAGTCTAACCCGCTCACTACAGAGCAGCGTTTAGCGGTTATACGCGATAACGATAAAAATCTAGTACTTGCAGCAGCCGGCACAGGAAAAACCTCAGTTATGGTTGCCAAATCGCTTGATTTAATCGCACGTGGAATAGCACTGCCAGAGCAGGTATTGGTACTTGCTTACAATAAAACGGCTGCACAGGAATTAAAAGAGCGCTTTATTAAACGTGCAGCACACGCCAATTTAAGTATTAAACCACCTGCCATTTTAACGTTTCATGCACTAGGATTGAAGCTATTACAAGACGCGAAAAAATCAACGAAGCTTTCTACATTTGCAACCGATGAAATACAGCAAAAAACATGGTTAACCGCATGGCTTTATAAGCAAATGCAGACCGACTCTACATTTTTGAAAAACGTTGTTGATTTACTTCACGAACCAGTCGATATTTTTAGTTTTAAAAGCAGTGCTGAGTATGAGCGCTACCTAAGAGATAACGAATATAGAAGCCTTGCAGGGCTTAAAGTTAAAAGTTATCAAGAGCTACTTATTTCAAACTGGTTATATTTACAATCAGTTGAGCATGAGTACGAGCCTCACTACAAAAATAAGCTAGAGATTTCAGCAGAAGACATAACCCTAAACGCACAATATAATCCCAATTTTCACTTATCAAAATACAATATTTATCTAGAGCACTTTGACATTGATAGAGAGGGTAATGCACGCGCCGATATAAATAAAAAACGCTATAACGAGCAAATAGCTTTTAAGCGAAAACTGCATAAAAATAATAACACTATTTTACTTGAGACTTTTCACTACAATTGGTTCGAAGGCAAGTTAGAGCGGCGCTTAAGTAAACTTTTAAAGCAACATAGTGTGGCGCTTGTACCTTTAAATGACGATGAAGTATTTAGCACGTTAAATAACTCAGGGCTGTTACAACAAGGGGTTGAAAAATACTTAAAGTGCTTGCAAGCCATAAGAGCTGAGCAGCTCACTAATACGCAAATAAAACAACGTATAAAACAAAGTGGACTCAAAAACCATCAACGTTATGCCGCAATGCTTATAGCTATACATAATGCTTATATGCAAGAGCTACATACGCAACACGCCATTGATTTTGACGATATGATTATTCATGCAACAAAGGCTGTAAAAAAAGGTGAATTTAGTGTGCCTTGGAGCCATATTTTAGTTGATGAGTTTCAAGATATATCAGGTGCGCGTATGGCCTTTTTAAACACACTTATTAACAAGGGCAAAAGTGTACGTTTTACTGCCGTAGGTGATGATTGGCAGGCAATTTATCGTTTTTCGGGTGGTAATTTAGCGTTTACAACGCGTTTTAATGAGCTGGTGGGTGGCCACTCACTTACTATGTTGCAAAAAACATTTAGATATAACAACAGTATTAGCGATGTAGCAGGGCGTTTTGTAATGCAAAACCCTGAGCAATATAAAAAGCTGATCAGCACACATACACAAGTAACCACACCACACGTTATTTTATTAGACGATTTATACCAAGGTACTAAATCGATAGAAATAAAAGTGCAGCAGAGCATAAGCACGATTCAAAAAAACGATGCATCAGCGAGCATTGCCATACTTAGTCGATACCGATACATGTTAAATAGCGTACAGCAGCATTTAAAAGATAAAAAGCATACAAACTCTCTTTATTTTTGGACATTACATAGTGCTAAAGGGCTTGAAGCCGATTACTGTATTATTATTGGTTTTGAACAAGGTAAATTAGGCTTTCCTAGCGATAATCAAAATAACGTGCTGGTGGAGTCGTTATTACCAGAGCAAGATGAATTCACTCACTCAGAGGAAAGGCGTTTGCTTTATGTAGGCATTACACGTGCTAAACATAAAGCGTACTTAATTGCAGACCCTTATGCATGCTCAGCGTTTGTAAAAGAACTAGTAAATGACGATTATCCTATTCAGATCGCTTCAACGTTGTTTAACAAGTCGCAACTAAAGCAAAGAGAGTGTAATACATGCAGCGACGGATTAATTGTGCCAAAAACGGGTCAGTATGGTAATTATTATAGCTGTACTAACACGCAAATTTGCGAAACTAAACTACGAGTGTGTAAAAGTTGTAGTAGCCCATCGGTTGATAAAAGCACGTATTCACAATGTGTAAATATAGAATGTAAAACACAGCATCCAAAACACAGCATCCAATTTGTGAAAAATGTGGGCGTGAAATGCGAAAACGCAAATCTAAGCATGGTGAATTTTTAGGATGCAGTGGCTTTGAGCTCAAAGAAGACAGCTGTAAAAACACTCGAAAGCTAACTGTTACATGAATAGCCTATTTAAAGTAGCCTTAAAGTACTGCTTAAATTGTAATTAGTCGTATTTTATTGCTTTTTTTTAGTATCAATGTTTAATTTACGCTACCTGAGTCTCATTATTGATTACCATGCACTTTTTCAGTCGATTTTTTTTTGCTTGAAGACCATCATTTACCAACAGGGCAAATACCTAATTGGCGTGTGAGTGCTTTACGTATTATTTTTGCAACCGGTATTTTATTATGCCTAGCTATATCGCTTCATAAATCTAAACAAGCTGCCGAATTTAATATTTTATACTTTGTAGGACTAAGCGTTAGTTTCTTTTTTATAACGACCTTATTATTAGCAGCAAGCAAAAGGTATTATATATTTTGTGCGCATGCACTGCTGCTCTCTATAGTTGCAGCAAGTCTGTGTATTAACTTATTCGTGACCGATTTAGAGCTGGCAAAAATTGGCTCGATATATATGTTTTCGTGCCCTTTAATCGCACTAATGTTAATAGGGTGCAGAACGGCCATTTTTTATGCTGTGTTAAATATAATTCCTTTTTATATTATAGTTAACGACATAAATCTATCTTCTTTATCTGGTGTCTCAACTAAACTTTCTGATGAAAAGCTGTATATTACAAGCCTTATATTTTTATCTTTAAATGTTTGTATTCCACTTGCTTTTGCTCGCACTATTGTTGCGGCAAAACGCTTAAATAAAAGTATGAAGAGCGCTAATACTTACCTCAAAGATAAAAACGATCTTTATAGGGCTCTTTTTACTGAATCAAACAAAGCGAAGATTATTGTAGATGAAAATTTTGTGATTACAGATTTTAATCAACATGCTATTGATATGTTTGATATTAAAAAACATTTAAAAGAACATGGCGTTAAACTATTCAATTTATTACCTTCGCTTGATGTTGATGAGCTTGATGCTCAAGATCAAATTGTTAAACACAAAAACAGTTTTTTTCGGACTAACTACCAGCACGTAATGAGTGCTAATTATCGTGTTTATGATTTTTATGATTGTACTCAAGAACAGTTAATCAAACAAAACTTAACTATAATGGAGCAAGAAAACAAGCGCTTACGCTTTAGAGATCCACAAACAAAGCTACCAAATAGAGGATGGTTTGAAACACAGTGCAACAGATTAACCATTAAATATCACAAAGGCTTTTATATTGTTGTTACACAAACGGCTAATAGTGAGTATTTAAATTTAAAGTTTACTAAAATTGATTCACAAGCTTTGCTAATTAGTGCATTTAAGCGTTTAAAAAAGATGCCAGAAGGCCCTTTGTTGTGTGCGCATGTAGGAGTGGGGAAACTGGCTTTTATTGTTGGAACACATTCGGCAAACGAACTAAAAGATAAACTTTTGGTAAATATAAAAAACACGTTAGACGAAACATATAATGTAATTGGAAATAAGTGTCAGCAAACTTTTTTATTTGGTTTTGCGCGCTACCCAAATCATGGGAAAAGTAGTGCTGAAGTGTTAACAAATGCCTGCGAAGCACTTAAATTAGCAAACAGTAATTCTCCTATTTGCAGCTATAGTGAAGAACAATCACAAGCGTTTATAGAAAAATACGAAATATCAATGTTGCTCGATGAAGCGCTTCAACAAGGTGATTTATCGGTGTACTACCAACCAAAAGTGAATGCTAAAGGAGAGTGCATAGGGCTCGAAGCACTCACGAGGTGGCATAGTTCAATACTTGGCAACGTATCACCAGTTGTATTTATACCTATTGCAGAAGAGTACAGAATGATCAGTAGGTTAACTGATTTGATTATTCAAAAAGTGTGTGCTCAAATTGCTCAGTGGTCTACAGTGGATATGCCAAGTGTGCCTATAGCAATAAATATATCTTTAATTGATTTCAGCCAGCCTGACTTTATTTCAAAACTAGTAAAATCTTTAGCTGATTTTAACGTAAAGCCGCAGCAAATAGAGTTAGAGCTTACTGAGACCTCACTTGAAGCAAATCAAGGCCATTCATTAAAGCTAATGCAAACATTGCAATCGTGGGGTTTTATAATATCAGTTGACGATTTTGGGGTCGGATACTCAAATATTGCTCGTCTTGCCCATTATCCTATAAATAAGCTCAAACTCGACCGTTCTCTTATCAGTCAAATTACTCATTCTTCACGTCAAAAGAGTTTAGTCAAAGCGATACTCGTTATGTGCGAAGAATTAGATATAAAATGTGTTGCCGAAGGTGTTGAAACGCAAGAACAAGTTGCTATTATGGCGGAAATGGGTTGTAAAGAGTTCCAAGGTTTTTATTTTGCACAACCTATTACGGTTAAAAATTATGAGGCTCATATAAATAAACACGGAACAAAATTTATAGCGGCTAAAAATAATGAAAAACAAGTCTTTTAATTCCGGTAGTAATTGGCGACTACTTTATTGAGTTAATGTTTTAGATTTAACTGAACGGCTCAATTTACTAACCATTACTATATAAATTAACCTAAAATCTGGTTAAGAGATTTACTAACGTATTGAATGCTTTTTGATATTTTAATTTATTTTCTCTAGCCAGAGACTTTTAGCAAATTCAACGCAGTTAGCGCTGAAAATAGCTGCTCGAGATAGATTTATTATCCAGAGTTCAGGTTAAGTACTTACTCCTACGAGGCTAAAAATATCGTACTGCGATTAAACCGCCCCTAGATAGAACAAATTTTAATCCTGAAAGGTCAGCAGGCCTTAGAGTTTATATTATGAAATACGTATTTTTGTTTTGCCAAAAACTGCAATTAACACAATCTTTTGCCATATTTTTAATGGTTGTATTTTCAACAAGCTTAGCATGTAAAGAGCAAAGCCAAACGTTGGTTTTAGCCGGTAGCACATTTTCGGTATGCTCTAGTTCGAATTTAAAAAGTTGTAAAAATAACACGAAAATTCTAGGTAAAAAGCATCGTTTATTTACAATCACAAGCGCTAAAATTAATCAAATTAACTCACGCTGGCCCAATAATAACAGCGTAACTAAGTTGGAAGCGTTTAACTCGTTGACCGCATTACATCCTAAAAGTACTTCACCAATGACTAAAGCTGAATTGCTTTGGCTATGGCGTGATATAAATAACGAAGAGCTAAGTCGTTTGACAGATCAAGAGTTCGATTTTTTGTTTGATATGTTAGAAACGCATCAATTAGATAATGATGGCGAGCGTTTAAAAGAACAAGTAAACACTGAACTCAATAACGAGAGCGCTACTAATAATATTTTACAATTTGTGTCGGGCGGTTTAAAAGTTAATAACGCAAAACCTACAATGCTTGCTATTACGGCATCGAGCCGCGACCCTTATGAGTCGGCAGATGTAGCACAGAGTCTTTTAGAGCAATCAAATATAAGCACTCAATGGTTAGCACTAACGCCCGCGCTTGCTAAAGCGATTACGAGTAACTCGTGTGATAAATTACCAGCGCTCAGAAATACATTAATGAATGTGTATAACCGTGAAGCAATTTATCCCGAGCGCACAAAGGCCGAATACGCTTTATGTAAAAGTGGCACTAATGCACTTGTATCACTTATTAAAAGCAGTACCGGCGTTATGTTTAATGATGGTGATGCGGCTTTAACACACAAGATATTATTTGATCAAAACAATAACCCATACCCGTGGACGCAAGCATTGCAAACTCGCCCAGTAATTGTAGGTGAAGGAGCCGGTGCTGCAATCCAAAGTAAAGTGACGGGCATGCTTACAAATACGACAAGCCTTGAGGCACTTCGTAAAGGTGAAAATAACACTAATGCTGGTGGACTTGGCAGCTTTAATTTTGGTGTACTAGATACTCAATTTAGCGAAAAAAACCGTACATTTAGGCTTACAGCAGCGTTAAATAAAAACGAAGTAAAAAATACTAAAACAGAGATTCAACATGGTTTTGGTATTGATGAAAATACGGCTTTGGTTGTTATTAAATCGCCAGAAGGTAGTTTAATAACCGTAATAGGCAAAAGTGGTGTAGTGCATTTAGCTAATCAAGATAAAGTACAGCCAAATGTTAAAGGCTATAGTTATTCGTACTGGCCTACAGGCAGCGTAATTGATATTACCAATAACACGTTTACCTTAAGCGCACGCACCATAGATGAAGCGTTACCCGCTATAAAAATACCTCCACTGCCAGTGCAGCGTTTTGGCTCAATTTTAACAAACTCAAAACTGCGCTCACTTACTCAAGCTATGTGCCTAAGCCAAGAGCAAAGTGCGGTAGCTCAACAAGATGAGTTTATAATTAGCCTTACAGCAACGAGTGACACACAGTATCATCGCGTTAATGCAAAAGAGTTTGGTTGTGCGCTAAGCAATTTAGAGTTAGCTATAAAGTCGATTTAGTTACTAACCTGAGCCGAGGGTTTAAGTTTTTGGCTCTTCTCTATAAAATAGCCACCATAATGATTTAAAAGCCTAGCCAAGGCCTTACTAAAAGAGTTTTAAAATGAATAATGAAAATGACGTAATTGATACTTTAGCCGAACTAGAAAGCTTTTTAATAGATGTCGAAAACGGTGGTTTTGGACTTAAAGGTGTTGCCGGTGTTGGTATGGCTACTAATAACAAAGATGGCAGCCGTTTTGTTGCTGTGTTTGACGATAATCAAAAGCTACTTTTAGCACGCATGATTACAGAAGACGTGTTCCAAACAGGGCAAGACATGGTACGAAATGGTGTAGGTCGTAAGCACTAAAGTAGTACCTTTTAAATATTATAGATGCGCCTTTAGGGGCTTTTATAACTTAGTTTTTATAAAATAAATGCTTAGCTTGTCATCTTAGCTTAAAGTTAAACTATCAAAAAATTCCTTTCATAAAATAACCAATGTGAACTCTGATATAAATATTTAATAACATAGATTTATTATCGATTTGCTCGGTTTTTACTTAGCCCACAAGGGTACTAAAGCATGTCTGTCATACCGTTTTAAAAGTAAGAATATTTCTTTTAAAGGGAATTAATAAAATATAGAAGTAAATGCACCAAAAGAGAGCATTATTTTTCGTTATCATCATAATAGTTAATTACTTATAAATTAAAAAATAAAATACTGTTTAAAATCAGGTTATTAAATATTGGTTCGTATCTTGCAATTAAAAATCATCCGCATTCTTAATTGGGCCACACTATTTTGATAATATTTTTACCTATAACTTTATTAATAAAAAATTTAGGATTAAAAATTTATTTTTGGATAACATTAACTATCTTCTTTGGCTTTTTTGTAAGTTTATTTTATTTTCCAATAGTGAAGTTAATCTTTGTTTTTGTCGTTCTTTTATATCTTCTATCGGGCATTGCTTGTATTGCAAGTTCACAATTAAAACAAATCAAGAGTGTTATTGAACACATTAATACTAAAAATTTCGATCACCGCGATATTCATTTTAACAGTTTGGCAAACTCAGAATTTATTGAGGAGTTACTAGTAAAATATCGTGAGTTAGGTCGAGTTATTACCCATCATAATGAAAAAAATAAAGAGGTTGAGTATTCCGCGATTCAGGTTATTGAAATTTCATCGGAAGTAAAAAATAATGTTTTGCTTCAATCCGACGCTATAAATTCAACAGCATCAGCAGTGACACAAATGAGCCATTCACTAGGCGAGATTAATAACGAAATATCTAAAACACATCACTCTTCATGTTTAGCTTCAGAAATAGCTAATCAGGGTAGAGACACTTTAGTGTCACTAAGTAATGCGGTAACCAACGTAAATAAAAGGGCCAAAATAACCCAGCAGCGTATGGTTTCGTTGAATGAATTAGTTATAAATGTTGAAAAGATCACTGAATCGATACAACAAATTTCTCAACAAATAAATCTACTAGCACTTAATGCTTCAATTGAAGCGGCTCGAGCAGGAGAGTTTGGTTTAGGTTTTGCTGTTGTTGCAGAAGAAGTTCGAGCTTTAGCTAAACGTACACATAATTCTACGGACAGTATTGTGGCCAATATTGATGATGTATTGAAAGAAAGCAGTGAGATTGTTAGCACGATGAGTGAGGTCGTTATACAAACTGATGTTTGCCTTCAAAAAGTTAATGAGGTCGATATTTCATTTAACGATATCGAAAAAGCAACTGAGCAGGTTAAGCATCAAATGGAAATAGTGAGTAATGTGTCAACCGAGCAGGCAGCTGCAACCCATGAGATTTCTGAACATATTGCGCAAGTTGTTCTTGGTGCACAAGCTAATTCAGATATAGCGGTCCAATCTCAATTAGTTGCAAATCATTTACGTAAATTAACCCAAAGGCAATAGTCGTTCTTATTAAGGAGTGTAATATGCAATGGATAACCTTAACTACAGCTACTTTTTGTATCCTTATTATTTTTTTGATAAAAAAAATGAAAATAAGCAACAATAAAAAAATACAAAAAGACGGACTCGTACATATTTGTCAGATCAAAAGGATAATTATTTTCGCTCAACAACACCGAGGACTCACTGCTGCTTGGTTAAATGGCGATACTAACGCAGAGGCTAAATTGACTGGTATTAAAAAATTAATTTCTCAAGAAATTAACTCTTTAATGCTTTCACCTGTTGCTAAAAATGAGCGTTGGGCAGCCTTTACTGATCATTGGGGTAGACTTCTTAGTTTTAACAATAAATCATCGGTCAGTAATAGTTTTGAACAGCATACGATGATGATTAAAAACTTAGCCTATTTATTAGAGGATACCGCTGAAAGCTCGCATTTAACGGCCGATTTTTTACCAAAAATAAATAATATAGGGTATGTTTGGCGCGAGTTAATATTAACGACAGAAAATATAGGCCAGTCACGAGCCATCGGAGTTAGCGTTGCTGTTCAACAATGCTGTTCAAGTGTTGATAAAATCAGGTTAAATTTTTTAATTCAAACAATGGCAAAAACCACTATTGATACTTTACAACGATTATCACATCTACCAGAAGAGCACCATACCCACACTAATCTAGTGAAAAAAGCGACTGAAAGTATGAATAAATTAATAGAAGTGATGACGTCAGAATTAGTTGGTGCAGCTAAAGTTGCGATAGATAGTAATCAGTACTTTGAACTCGCAACTGAGACTATGTCAAAGATGAATGATATTTTTGATCACCAAGTGAAGCAATTAAATAAAGTTATATAAGATTTAAAATTAATTTCATATAGCTCTGCGGCCTCCGTTAGAAATGGAGATTACCAACGCTCAACCCAAGAAAGTAAATTTAGTGCATAGGTTTGCTTAATTAATGAGGCTGTCTAATTTAGTTAATGATAGTAAAACTCATCTACCTCACCTCTTAATGGTTATATGCTTTGATACCATTAAAAAAATAACCCTTAAGACACTTAGTTTTCTAAATGGCTGCCTTAAATCTTGATAATTTAAATCTCATTTACAAATCATGCAAAGGAATACAGAAGTGCGTCTTTATAAATTAGCAGTGGTCTCAGTACTAGTTTCAGGCTGTCTTTGAGCAAATGAATCAACCATCCCACTAAATGAAATTGCCCTAATGGATCGTCAATCTTTAATTGAAATCTTCAAAGAATCTCCGACGGTTGAAATCGAAGTTAATCTTACCTTCAATGAGATTGGGAGTGATAAAGAGGATTTATTAAAAAAATCACAGTTAAACCATTACCTAATTTTGAAGGTTTAACCTTTTCCGTACCCAATAAGCAACAATATTTATCGAAAAAGAACAATCTCATTTCCACACAACCTATTTGCAAAGTAGGACTAGTATCTGCGGGTAAAACTGTTTATAAAAAATCTAAAACGAGTGCATTACCGAGTTAATTCATAGTTGTGGTACGAGTGGTTGTGGGTATGACTTCAAACTCCACCTTTTACCTGCTAAGGAGGTTTGCAAAGTGCTGTAGTGGTCAAAAGTTAATTCATTGAGTGATGAAATTAAGGGGAGGCAGAAAAAAGCAGCTACAGACACAGCGGTTAAAAAGCGAAGTAATTCGCAGCAGCTTGTTAAAAAGCAGTTAAAAAAAAACCAAAGAAACGGGCGAAAAACCAACTCAACAGGCTGCTGTATTTTATACCAGTCTTAGTTTAAGAACATAAAAGATATTGGATAACTTAATGTGACAGGGCACTTAGATTGAAATTAAACAGCAAAATATGAAACTGAGACAATAAGGTTTAGAACTTTCAGGACTAGTTCCCCGACAGCTTAGTGCCAAGGGCAGCCGTTGGTAACCTTAGCCTATTTTTTATAATTCTAATTTTACAAGTGCATCTTGCTCACCTTGATATAAATAAACTGGGACGATTTCATGTTTTCCATTATTTTTTCTAAGCTGAAAGTAATTTTCAGTACACTCATAAGAGTACGAGTTGTTTTCCCGGGGTATGATTTTTAGTTTATTCTCACCTTCATATTGGGAATAAAGTGTACCGTTTTCGAACGAAATATTTAAAATTTTCGAATCGGAAGAACGATAACTTCCAACTAAAGATGCTGCTAGGGCCTTTGCTTTTTGACTATTTACTTGCTTAGGAGATAAATTTAGTTGTAGCGCTATCATGTCTAATAGAGCAGGGCCTGGGTGTTTTGTGTCGATGTTGGTTAAAGCTGTAGCGGTTAAATCTTCATTTGGGAAATAGACATGCCAAGCAAAAAATCCGGGAACCTGACCTTGGTGGCTAAAGCTATCTAATCCACTTATTTTGTATATATCTAAGCCATATCCATAATCCACATGCGAATTATTATTTAATAATGCCTTGGTGGTCATTAGTTTATAGTTTTCTTTTGAAATTACATGCCCTGACTTTAATGCATTTTGCCAAAGGTGCATATCAGCAAGTGTAGAAGCAATAGCGCCCGCAGAATAGATCCAACTACGATCAACATTCCATTGCCTTTCAGTTGAATCTTCAGGGTTAATATACTTTTTAGGCTCATTACGACTAGTAGTGTAGCCGTTTACTTTCCCAGCAGATGTTCCTTTAGTAATAACAAAAGTATTATCCATTTTCAGAGGTTTAAAAAATGTGTTTGACATGAACTGGTCATATGAAGTATCAGAAGCAACTTCAATGACTTTTCCCAGAAAGACGTAACCCAAATTTGAATAACTATATTTTTTACCAGACTCAGAGTTAAGATGTTGTTTACTTATATTTTGTATAACTAAGTCAATAGAAGCATACTTATCATAAATTTTACTTACTGAAGGTTCCCCTAAGTAATCTGGCAGGCCAGAAGTATGGCTTAAAACTCTATCAATCGTTAAATACCTAAACTCAGGGTTAATATCAGGAATAAATTGCTCTAATGTATCTTGTAATGATAGCTTTTTTTCTTCCGATAGTTTCAAGATCGCTGCAGCAGTAAATGTTTTCGTGACAGAACCTATTTGAAATATATCATCTACATTGAGAGGCCTCTCAGTATCAATATTTGCCAAACCAACCGCACCACTATAAATATGTTTACCTGACTGTTCTAATCTAACAACCATGCCAGGAGCTTCTGAAGAGTTATGGCACTGCATTAATTCAGCAAAGTTGTGTTGTTGTGCAACAGCTTTTATTCCATACAACCCTACAAAAAGACAAAAAAATATATTTTTCCCCATAAACTATGTTCCCTTAATCATTTAATAAATCTGTAAATAAAAAACACAGATTACACTTGTAATCAATGATATTACATATAGCAGCTGCTTGCAATTTAATAAATAAAACCAATATTATTCAATAGCTTATTTGATTTTTTCAATGAAGGTATATTTGCTTATAATGGCCAAGTGAATGTAACAGCTTTATCAGAGGTAATTTTTTACCTTAACGTGGTAGGGTTCTTATTTTAGTCTTTTCTATTAATAGTAAAAGGGTAAGTTATTGCTAATTAAGAGTATTATTAGAAGCGAAGATTGTTTTTATATAAAAACTAAATAACTTCTTTTATCATATTACTTAGATGGTACGAGTTAAATCAACTAGCTACTCAATGTCTACTTTATCGGGTCAGGTCAACCCGCTGCTTAGTCCCAATTGCGGGCATTAGTCACGCCTCGTTAACGGGACGATTTTAAAAATGTGATTTTTCTGACCGTCTATGACATAACTGATTTCCATACACTGGCCTTCAGTGATGAAGTTATCGGTATGATCATCGCCAGTAAAATATAAACTTTGAGTGTAATTGTTAAATTGGAATTTTGTATTTTCGATTACGAACGTTTCCGTACGGTAGTTTGTTGGTGAAGTCTCAGAATTGTAATGTTTCACGCATCCAACTACCATCTGATACTTTTTCTCATCAATGATTTGGCGTAAATGTGAAACTTTAAAGTAACCAAAGATACTATCCGATACCAAAACGCAAGATAAAAAACCAAAACCCAAAAGAAATTTGTTGCTACTTATTTTTAAAATCTCTGAAATATATTGAGTAACGTCAGAAAATTTAAATAATATAAATAAAAGCAGTGCTATCGGGAAAATAGGCAAAAGCTGAACTAAAGCAAAACCTATCTGAGTTTCAAAATATGCACCTGAGTTCAACTTAGTCCTGCTAATAATTTAATTGTGCGATAAAGAAGAGAGTTTAATTTATAACAATTTGAAATAAAGAGGAATTAATTGGTCGGTATGGAGAGATTCGAACTCTCGACCCCTGCCACCCCATAAAAATAAAGATTAGATTTAAGTAGAAGTAAGTAGCTGCAAGTAGAATGTGTTTTTAATTTAACCCTCTGTTATAGATGGTTTAAATTTAATTTATTAGTATAGGTTAGCTCTAAGTAGAATTAAGTAGTTGAATACGGGTGATGCTACATATATGCTGCATGTACTTTATGTTTAATATTTGGTGCTACATATGCCTGTCGTGAAAATGTTATTAACTGATTCGTTATTAAGCTCAGTTCCTGAACCTATTAAACGGATAAATGACACAAAGTTAAGTGGATTTCATGCACGTGTAGGTAAAGCACAAAATGATAAAAAGCGTAAAATTGCACTTTACTTAAATTATCGTTTTGGTGGCATTAAAGGTAAACAGCGTAATTACCATTTAGGGTACTTTGGTGAATGCGATTTAAAAGATGTCCGCAAGGAAGTTGAAAGCTTAAAAGGGCGAGTTGCTTTAGGTGAAGACGTATACGATACAAAGCAGCTATCACTAAAGCAGCAGTTTATCGAAGATACATCACCAACCGTTGAAGAGCTTGCCCAAGAGTTTATTGAAAGAGACATTAAAGTTAACCGAAAAGACGTAGATCCCGTAATGAGAATGTTCAAAAAAGACATTTTGCCCTTTATTGGAAATTATAAACTTAAAGAGATAACTCGGCGTGACATTCTTAATAAGGTGCTTGATCCAATAAAAGATCGAGGTTCAAATACCCAAGCAAATAAAACACTCTCTATTTTAAAACAAATGTTCGACTTTGGTGTTGAGAGAGACCTTATGCAGGGCAATCCTGTAAGTACGGTTAAAAAGAAAAGCGTAGGTGGCCTTGAAAAGTCTCGAACCAGAGCACTGGAGTTTGACGAAGTGATTCAAGTTTTTGAACGCTTACCAAAGCTAGGTGTTAGCCAGCAAGTTATTTACGCATTGAAATGTATTACTTTAACAGGTTGTCGGCCAATAGAAGTTACAGGCGCACAGTGGCAAGAATTTGATTTTGACAAAATGATATGGACAATCCCAGCCGATCGCGTAAAACAAAACAAAGATGGCGAAAGAACCCATAAAGTACCGATTACTCAAAATATGGTTATTTTGCTTGATGAGTTACGGGCAGCATTTGGCTATCTCAATTCTAAATATGTGTTCCCGAGCACAACAACTAATAAATCAGGCCCAGGCGAACAGCCCATTGATAGGCACTCACTGTCACGCTCCATAAGCCGTAAATTAGAGAAATTGGGAGTCCCAAAATTTGTACCTCACGATTTAAGAAGAACAGTCGCTACTCGCTTAGGTGATACTGATATTGGAACAGATCCAATAGTGATCGAAAAAATACTAAACCATCAACTGCAAGGAGTGCAGGGGGTATATAATATGCAAGAGTATTTTGACGTCAGAAGAGAAGCTTTGATTAAATGGGGGGAAAAATTGAATAGAATGTTTTAGATTGTTTTGTTCATTTACATTAATCAGAATTTTATAAACAATGTAAAACCTTACAGAGAAAAAATGATATCATTCCCTTCCAATAAATAGAGGTTAATTTGTTGAACTTACGGGAAATGATAATATTCAGAATTGAATATTTGACATATTAACCTGAAGTGTTTACGTTCATCCTCATTATCTAGATGTATGTGATATTAAAGAAAAATTTAAAGAGAATTCTTTGAGAGTAGTTAATCCAAAACGTACTAATGAATCGATAGATATCAAATCTGCATGGTATAATTATTATGCTGGATATTCACATGCCTTTACTCAAAGTATTATTGATTCTGTCAATCTTCCAAAAGATTCGGTGATTCTAGACCCATGGAATGGTGCAGGTACTACGACATTACTTGCATCTATGAATGGGTATCAATCAATAGGTATTGACTTAAATCCGGTTATGAAAATTATAGCAATGGCGAAGCAAACGACATCGAATGACCTTGCTGTAATATTAAATCGCGCTAAGAAAATTAGAGCAAATGTAAAGGTGCCATTATGGAAGAATGATCCTTTATTAGGTTGGTTTGATATGGAGTGCGTCAACTCTATTCGACGAATAGAAAAAATAATTCTGATGGGGAAGCTGTATAAAAGTACTGAGGATAAAGTTAATTCAATGGATGTGGCACATTGCTTGATGTATACAGTGCTTTTTAACTGTGTGAGAGAGTATCTTTCTCCTTTTATTCCCTCTAACCCTACATGGGTAAAGAAGCCTAAAACTGAATCTGAAAAAATAACAGCGTCTTGGGTAGAGTTCAAAAGAAAATATATCTTCAAATTAAAAGAAATCACTAAAGGAATCTCTGAGCTAGATCATTGCTGGCCCGATAATCTTAGTAATATTAAGATTGGTTCATCTACTAAGCTAAAAGTAGATTCATCTTCTATTGATTTAGCTCTATCATCACCTCCATATTGTACGCGTATAGATTACGGTGTCGCCACCTCTCCTGAACTAGCTATTCTATGTGTGAATGGTAGTTTGGAGCTAGATTCAATTAGAAGAGAATTAATGGGTACTACCACAGTACCAAAGACGGTTGATGAATCTTTGATCAAATTAGGTTCGGCATGTGTACGATTTCTTGAAAGTGTAAAAGCACATGATTCAAAAGCATCAAAGACATACTATTTTAAAAATTTTGTACAATACTTTAAATCTTTGAACGAATCAGTGGATGAGATATATAGAGTATTAAAATATGGCGCTAGGTTTGTTTGCGTTGTACAGGATTCATATTATAAAGATTTACATTGCGATCTTCCTAAGCTAGTTATAGAAATGTCAGAAGCTAAAGGTTTGTTATTAAAGGAAAATATTCGCTTTGAAAGTAAAAAAACATGTCGAATTTGAATTTGAAAACTAAAAAATATCGAAGTCACAATAAAGTCTTTGAAAGCGTATTAATTTTTGAAAAGGAGTCTAATTATGGAAAATGAAGATTTAATTTTATCCCTAGAACACAATGTAGAAAAGGTACATACCCAAAGCTTAGATTTATCATTCAACGAGTTATTAGATATGCATTCTAATGGAGAACTTGATATAAATCCTGACTATCAGCGTTTATTTAGATGGACACTAGGAGCACAATCGAGGTTTATAGAATCTCTATTATTAGAAATGCCTGTGCCACCTATATATGTTGTTGAAGCAGAGGATGGGCGTTATCAGCTAATTGACGGCTTGCAGCGTTTCTCCTCTTACCTTCATTTACGAGGTTCTTTAGAGGCCGAGCATCTTAGCCCACCTATCAAAAAAGGTGATTTTCTCAAACTTCAAGAATGTGACATTGTAGAGCAACTGAATGAGCTAAAGTATGATGATTTACCTACTTCGTTGAAAATAAGGTTAAAGCGTGCATTTGTGCGCGTTGAGGTTGTGAGAAAAGGAAGTGACAATAAATTTCGTTATCATATGTTCAAAAGACTTAATACAGGTGGTGAAGAGCTAACACAACAGCAGCTGAGAAATTGTACTATCAGAATGCTTGATCCTACTTTTATTGATTTCGTGATTAGTAGGAGTAAAAACACTGATTATGTAAATTGCATTAAGAATATTTCACAGCAGCAACAGCTAGGTTCTTTCGACCAAGAGCTGGTTTTACGCTATTTTGCTTTAAAAAATTATAGAGATAAATTTGTTCATGATGTAGCAGACTTTTTAACTGAATACATGGAAAAGGTTACAGATCCTGAAAACAAAGATATAACCTTCGATTACACTGAAGAAGAGATTACTTTTAACAAAGTATTTAGTATTTTAAATAAATCATTAGGTGAAAAGTCATTTGGTAGAAAAGGAAATAAAGGAATACAATCAAACTTTTCTGTATATCATTTTGAGGCTATTTGTACCGGCATAATAAGCCGAATAGATGAGATAGATGAAGACAACCCAGATCATATTGCTGGACTGAAAGATATTCTGAATGAAATTAAAGATGATGATATATTTAAATCAGCTACTACAGGTGGAGGGAAAAACTCTCCTGGTCCACTAAGGGCAAGAATTGAAATTGTAATCAATCACTTACAGAGGCTCAAACTATAATGAGTTTGTCTAATTTTCAAGAGCAGATTGAAGCTGAAAGAGAGTGGAGAGAGGACGAAATTAGATTTCTCGATAACTCACAAAGGCGAATGACTAAATTAGAAGATCAGATGAGGATTAGACGCTCGATAGTTTGTTTGATTTATGCGCATATCGAGGGGTTTGTACAGTTTGCATTCTCGCTTTACATTGATGAGATTAATAAAAAAAACCTTCTTTGTTCACAGGTAACGCCAGTAATTGCTGCAGCGACACTGCATAAAGAGTTTATTGCATTAAATAATAAAGACAAAAAATCACGAGTTTTTAAAAAAAGTCTTCCAAATGAAACTAAATTGCATACCTTATTTAGGCAAGTTGAATTTGTAGAGAACATTACTACTATACATGAACATATTGTGAAGGTTCCGGATGGTTATATTAATACGGAAAGTAATGTTGGTCAGCAAGTTTTAGAAAAGCTTCTGTATCAAGTAGGTTTGGAATACAAAGATCTCAAGGATATTTACGCTCCATTAAACAAGTTGCTGAATGTTAGAAATGATATTTCTCATGGTAAAAAACGACAAGGTATTGAGAATAAAGACTATGAAGAATATATTAATTGTTGTAAGTCTATAATCAGTAGTATTTCTAGGAGATTGACAATGGCTTATGGCAAAAATGAGTTTTTAGTCAGAGTAATATATTGATGGTAAGAGTGCGCATGGCTGACTCGTTTTTCCTAAATTTAATCTGGTATAATTTTTAAACATTACGATAGCTTATAAAGTTGATTATCTTAAATACACCTCAGTAATCTCAGGTCTGAAATGCCCCATTTCTTGTGACACGGTCTCTAATGCTATTTGATATGGGAATTGATTAAGTATCAGTTCTAATAGCCTTTCTTGTGCGTAGCTATGCCTTAGGCCGTGAGCGCCATTGGAAAATGAAAGAGTACGGTTTGATGCCTTATTAAATGAATCAGACCATTTTTTACCACCTCCAATATCGTAACGCTGTAAGTAGTTTATTTTTCTATCAACAACAGTTACAGGTTGTTTAAATTTACGAAGTTCTAGTTTAGCTGATAAATCATGGGGTATTAGTACTTCGCGTGTTAAGCCTCCTTTGCCTGTAACGGTATATAGCACACCGTTTCTACCAGACCATTTTGAATCAAAAGCTGGTCGTTTATCTGCTTTACGCTCTTCAACTTTGGCTATGGTCAATAATTCATGTGCACGAAGCCCCGAAGAGAGTGCTATTTGTGTTGATAATGAATATTTAGATGTTTGGTGCTTACTTATTATTTGTGCTTGCTCTGTGGTGTAGGCGCGTGATTTAAGAATTTGCTGGTTAATTGATTTAATAACCGGGAGTGTTTGTTTGTCTTTAAGTTTGCCGTTTAGCCTCATCATTGCTTGTATAGCTTGGCGCTCCATATCCAATGACTTTTGACCCACTATTTCTTTACGGTAATCTAAATAATTGAGTGCTTGATCGATGGTCATTGCCTGAATACCGTTTATGCCAATATCTTTAGCCCAAGAGGCAACGGTGTTAAGTGATTGCTCGTAGTTTCTGGCAGTTCCAAGAGACTTTATAAGCTTACTTTTTGTAAGCCCTTTTATGACATTGTGTGCTTGAGTTTTTGGTTTCGCAAATTTAGCCATGTTTTTTAATCCATCTTTGAATTGTTGACCAATGAGCATTGATACCTTTACGCTTTAGCCAGCGCTGAAGCTCGACAATGTTAGACCCTTGCTTGTAAATTTCTATTAGCTCGAATTTATGTTTATCAAGCTTAGATGTTTTTTTACGGCTTCCTGCGATTAACTTACTTTCAAATTTTAGTTTTTGGACTTCGATTAGGGCATCGAATTTCATGGTATGACTCCAGTCGTATTAAGGTTGTAAGATTGACTGGCAATAAAGCTCAGCGGCACTTAAGCCTATTCGCCCCTGTTTTTTGCATATGCAAAAGGCTCGGACTGATCTCGCCTGATTATTAACCTCATTTCTACGTGTTGTCAGCAGCTGGAGTGCGCCGTTTTTGGTTGGTTACTACCTTTGAAAAGATAGTATTTACCTCGTTACTACGTGTTGAAGGCAGCAGAATAGCGCCTGTTTTTTTCTGGCTCGTTAGAGCTTCAGTAACAATAAGATTACCACTTTAAAAATATTTTTCAATCTGCAAATAAAACCTGCGTATAAGAGTATGAATGTGTTGTCCCCCGCTATGTGTAAGCCGATTTTCGGCTTCGACATAGCGGGGGACAGGGGCGAAGCCCCAATGTTTAAAGAGAGGCTATTGCTCATGATGCCTCTCTTTAAAAATGAATTTGCTATATGTTGTTAGAAAATAAAGCTTTGGTATTCTTAGAGGTATTTTAAAGCATGCTATTTGAAACTATGATGAGAATAACCAATATAATAATTACTCCATATATGGCGTGGATTCGATATGTTATTTTTCTCAGTTTATCTATGCTACATATTAGCTCTTCTATTTTTTCTGTTTTATCAATAACAACTTTTTCGATCTTTTTATTCTTACTTTCTGTTTCTGAATGAGAAGCTATAATGCTACCGCCAGCGCCGGTACAAGAAAAAAGAGCTAAATTTTTGAAAATTTCAAATTGTTGGGCAAAGTATCCATTCATATACTCACTGAATACCTCTGGGATTACTGCACCCCAAAAAATCCCATATAAAATTAAAAATATCCCTTTTAGAAACTTCTCAATATCATGCTCTAAAAGTAATATGAAAGGTATTGTAAAGCCTATTAAAAGGGATGGGTATGCAATAAATATCCATCCTTTGAACAAGCTAAATGGGAAGATAATTAAGCCGATAAATAGTGAAATATACAAAATCAATTTAACTCTTACTGCTTTTTTCATAAATATCCATTCGATTAGTTTATTTTTTAAAGTGCAGAATTAAATCTACTAGTGCATCCTCTTCACAGTAAAAAAAGGCTGTTGGCACTTCTAATACTTTAGCTAGTGCCCGCACTGTTTGAAAGTCGGGTGAATGCACGCCTTTTTCATACTGATTCATTCTAGGCGACGCCGCGAACTGATCCATACCTGCCAGTATTCCTAGTTTTTTTGCGAAAGTCCT
>NZ_BADY01000072.1:0-58406 GCF_000241185.1 Pseudoalteromonas sp. BSi20495 | reverse complement strand
ATGGGCCATTATTTCGTGGGAGGTATAAGGCGATATTGGTCGAAAAAGATGAGTATCTGCTGCAATTAAGCCGCTATATCCATCGTAATCCTATTGATATGACTATGCCGCTGGTGGATGACTTAGCGCACTATTCTTGGTCGAGCTACCCAGCTTATATCGGGAAAGTAAAACCACCAGAATGGCTTACGCGCGACTTTACTTATCAAATACTGGGTCATCGTCACAAGTTTAAGCAGTACAAAGCTTATGTATTACGAGGTAGCAGTGATGAACTCACTGACTTTTACGACAAAGGTAATATTGCATCGGTTTTGGGCAGTGATGGTTTTAAACGTTGGCTTAAAAATACTCAGCTGATAAATAGCCCCGAACCTGAGGTTTTACAGCAACTAAAACCGAATATCACAATGAATGAGGTGGTCATGGCGGTTGCTGATTATTATGCTTGCCCGCTATCTAAAATTACCAGTGTGCTTAAAGGGCCAAGCAAAGGATTTGAAGGACGTAAAGTTGCCATGTATTTTTGCCAAGAGGTTTTGGCTGAAAAGTTAAGTAATATTGCAGAGTATTTTAACCTTGGTCATAGTGGCTCTGTGAGTTTTATTACTCATCAAATAAGGAAAAAGCGCAGAGAGGATAAGCAATTTTCAAAACAATTAGATGCTATTTTTGACAGTATTATGAAGCAAGCGATTTGACCCCTTAAACTTCCGTGACCCCTTAAACTTCCTACATGATTGTACTTTCATTTATTGTGATAATGTTGGATTTCACATTTTTACTCTTCATGCGTCTGTTCAGGTATGCAATTTATTTTATTTGAGTAAGGGATGGTTATGCCGCTTGTATGTGTGGATGGTGCTGCGATTAAAATTACAGTTAATGGCGCCCAGCAGCTAGTAAAAACCAGTGATAAAATTCCAACTGCGACTAAAAACAAATTCTCACAAGGTAAAAAAGCAGTGCTCACTGAGGATGATGTAAAACAGTGGTTGCAAAAATTTCAGTCAAACTACGATAACGCTGCTTTTAAGGGCGGTATTGCGATGGGTAAAGTCATTTCTGGTAAGCCAAATTTAACGGTTAAAGGTAAGTCTAAAACAGCGCTTGTCACCAAAGACACGCAAATAATGGCGCTACTACAAATTTCAAAACCAGCGCAAAGTCCACAAGGTGTACCCGATCCCGTACCTATGATCAATATTACTATTGAGTTTACTGATGCAGGGCAGACAAAGCTTACAGTTGTTTAGTTCGTGGAGTGTTATTACTCTTCATCAGTAAAAAAGCATATTTAATTTAAAGCAGGAGAATAAATGATGGGACTGTTATCGGTTTTATTTTCTTCCAAAGCACAAGAGCCTATTAACGCAATCGGCTCAATACTAGATGAGTTATTTACTAGTGATGAAGAAACGCTAAATTTAGATATTCTCAAACAACGTGTAGCGCAGCAACCTAATTTAGTTCAAGCAAAAATTAATCAAGTGCAAGCATCTCACCGTAGTTTATTTGTGGCGGGTGCCCGGCCTTTTTTAATGTGGGTGTGCGGCCTTGGCTTTTTATTTGCCTTTGTTATTAATCCTATATTGCAGTGGTTGTTGCCAGAGATTGGTACTCCACAATTACCACTCGACGTCATGATGGAGCTTACTTTGGCCATGTTGGGGTTAGCGGGCTTACGAACCGTTGAAAAACTCAAAGGTGTTTCTCGCTAGCTATAAAATAATGCATTACAAAATTATATTTCAATTAGTTTTCACATTTCTTATCGAACAACGTCTTCTGAACACAATATAAATAAACTTGTTATTAGGGCTGTTTACCTTTCGAGGTTGAATTTACAGCGGTATGTTTGGTTTGTAGGCAACGCAGCGCCTATGCTGCGTTATTCCCTATAAATAGGCGATAACGCAGTATAAAAAACCAAACATGTGTAGCCCTTTGGGTTCGCCCTAGGGGCGATTTACTCTTTGTTGCTTGGTTTCAATTTATTGTTACATGGATGTAAGCCAGTAGGGTAACGCAAGATCAGTTACCGAGCCCACTAGGTTATAAACCTCGCAACGCGATTAATCGTCCCTAGATAGAACAAGCTGTAATCTTAAAAGGTTAACAGGCCTTAACGTGACAGATGAAGCTGGTTGTGAGGTAACTCAAATTTTCTTCTAAGTAAGTTTCAATTATTTTGCCATCAGTTGTGACTGATGAGGCGGAGCCGTGGGTTAACCCATAAAGTCTTTTGAGTACTAAGTAGGATCCGCCAGGCGTTTATCCATTTTATTTGGTGGGTAGGCATTGATAAAAGGCTTGCTTGGTGCTCAATCCCTAATTCTTGCCATTTCGGCGTTTAAGAATGCGTTCTATTAACTAAAGGAAATACTATGTCTCAATATAAAACCCCTGACGTCTACGTTAGAGAAAAATCAATTCTACCGCCGTCAGTCGCAGAGGTGGCAACGGCTATTCCAGCATTTATTGGTCATACCACTCAACTTAATGAAGCCGGTGATGCTGCCAACTTTTTAAACATGCCAGTGCGTATTACTAGCATGGTGCAGTTTGAAGCAAACTTTGGTGGCCCATACAAAGAGAGCTTTACGCTAATGCCTAGCTCTAAAGGTTATGATATTACCAATGTAGCGGCTGTTGCTGATGATCTTGCAAAACTAGAAGGTGCTAAGTTCTTTCTTCATCAAGCAGTTAGTCACTTTTTTGCTAATGGTGGTGGGGCGTGTTATGTCGTTTCTATTGGTATGGCAGGTACACTTGCGTCAAAAGAGTCTTATAGCGCTGGCATTGACCTTTTAAATAAGGTTGATGAAGTAACACTTATTTCATCTCCAGAAGCAATTGGTTTAGACGAAGTTGGCCACTACGAGGTGCAAAATAAGGCGCTTAAACATGCAGAAAAACGCATGGACCGTTTTGCATTAGTTGATGTGCAAATGCAAGAAACGCCTGCTGGGACTACTGCAATTGTTCATGACTCTGAACGTTTGCGCGCCAAAGTAACGCAGGGTTTAAAATATGGTGCATCTTACTACCCATATTTAAAGACGACTATCGCACGCAGTTACGATGAAGCAAACGTGACTGTTAAGGTGGTAGAAGATGAAGCAGCAGACCCTATAACTTACAAAGATGTGATGCTATCTGTACTAGGTAATGATGACAGTACAAATACAGATTATAACGCGCAAATTTATAATCAAGCTAAGGCGGCGTTAGCAAAAAGTTATCTCGTATTGCCTCCGTCACCTGCCGTTGCGGGTATTATCGCTAAAACCGACAAAGAACGCGGAGTATGGAAAGCACCTGCTAACGTAGCTTTATCGCAAGTGCTTGCGCCAACGCTTGCTATTGATAGCACTGAGCAAGAGAGCCTTAACGTTGATGCCATTTCTGGTAAATCAATCAACGCGATTCGTACCTTTGTTGGTAAAGGGACTTTGGTTTGGGGTGCACGTACTCTTGCTGGTAATGACAATGAGTGGCGCTATGTATCGGTTCGCCGTTTATTTAACTTAGTGGAAGAGTCAATTCAAAAAGCCACACAGTTTGCGGTGTTTGAGCCAAACACGCCTTTCACTTGGTTAAAGCTCAAAACCATGATTGAAAGTTACCTTGAGAATTTATGGCGTCAAGGTGCTTTCTTTGGTGAGACCCCAGATCAAGCCTTCTTTGTAAACGTAGGCCTTGGCCAAACCATGACCGAAGACGACATCAATAATGGTGTAATGAATATAGAAATTGGTTTAGCTGCGGTACGCCCTGCTGAGTTTATTGTATTAACCTTCTCACATAAGAGCTTAGAAGGCTAACGAACCCGACCAAGGTTGGTTGGGGGTCATATTTATACGTTTTATGTTTTCTCAATCAGCCTTTTTAATTTACTTATTTACCTAAGTTTTATTGTAACTTGGGCACTAAAATTATTATTTTTTGGAGTTTTTTATGGCTACTACAGCAGCAGACATTGCAGCAGAATACCCGATCCCGGTATATCGATTTGTCGTTAGTTTTGGTGAGGAGAGCATTCCGTTTTCTGAAGTGTCGGGCTTAGACATTGGTGTTGAAACCATTACTTACAAAGATGGTTACGGCAAAAAGCACATGCCTGGGCAATCAACCGATGTGAATATCACACTTAAACGAGGTTTAGTGCGTCAAAAGAGTCAGTTTTATGATTGGATTTCATCAATTAGCTTAAATTTGGTTGATAAAAAAGACATTACTATTTCACTCACTAACGAAGACCGTTCACAGCCATTGGTTACTTGGAAGGTGATTAATGCTTTTCCTAAAAAGCTTACAGCGCCAAGTATTAATGGTGGCTCAAACGAAGCCAGTGTGGAGTCGTTAGAAATGATGGCCGATGATATTAAGATCGAATTCCACTAATTTTATTCTCCTTGTCTTGGGCACGTTAGTGCCCTTTTTGGACATTACTATGATTCAAGAACTAACAACACCTATGGTGGGATACCGCTTTGCTGCGCTAATTACATCAGCGGCTATACCGAATCCGATAGATATTTTTTTTAAGGAAATCAGTGGCCTAAAAGTTAATCGCAACATTGAGTATGACGGTAATCGAGCAACGGTAGGCAGTAATAAACAATCGCGCACCTTAACTTTGAAACGTGGTGTACTGCGCACTGGTAGCACCTTGGAATTAACAAACTTTATTAGTTTACCGCAGTGGAATCAGTTTGCGGTTCGCAACGATATTTTGATCACTTTACTTAGCGATAACAACCTACCCACAAAAGCATGGCTAGTCACTCGCGCATTTATGGAAAGTTGGGAGTGGGACAGTCTAGATGCAACGCGTAACGATGTACTCATTGAGTCTATTACGTTTAGCTATCAAAACTTGGTGACAGTGCCAATTCCTTTTACTTAACACATTAAAGACAAGGTGATGCTAATGGAAATTCAATGTGATGCGATTCATGTTAAAGCTCGTTTATCTGGACAAAGTGAACCTGATGGCGATAGGCCGCAATCACAAAGTACTAACACAGGCGAAAATACTGGGACTATTAATAATCAAGTTGAACAAATCGAAAAATCTTTAAAACGCTACATAGACAAGCAGTTTCAGCAATTTACTAAACAAAAAAGGCCATAAAAATGATAGGTATTGGCGCAAATGCGGCTGGGTCACCGCTATGTAAAGTGACCTTTTATAGTAAAATAGAGCGTGGCTCTGGTAACCAGCTGGCTGAGATGACACTTGCGTATGATGCAAAATCGTTGCAAACCAGCTATTCCAACAGTATTCAAAAATCACAAACGATAGGCGCCGAAAGCGGCGCAAGCCAATATCAAAAGTCTTCGCCTTCAAAGCTATCGGTGACCTTTTTGCTAGATGACACCATTATTGATTTACCCACCGAATTACTAGCAAAGTTGCAAGGGAACATAGAAACAGAAAAAAACATCCAAACTTTGTTGAAGTATGGCACCGCAGTTCAGAGTGAAACACACGAACCCACTTATGTGACAGTCCAACCATTGAATATGGTACTTAATCATGGCCCAAGTGGGACATTTGATGGCATGTTATGCACCACTAAAGTAGAAACTGAACTGGTAGATAACAAAGGACGCCGTTTAAAAGCCAAAGTTCATTGTTGCGTGGTGGAGTGTTTATCTGAAAAAGAAATGAAACTTAAATCAGGTAAAAGTTCTCCCGACTTAACTCATGTTATCCAACATAAGGCGGGCAGTTCGGTGCTTGTGCAAAGTGCAAAAATATACGGCAACCAACAGTTCGTGCATCAGGTGGCGATGGTTAATCGTCTACCTTCTATTCGTAGCGCTGAGGTGGGTACGCAAATCATTTATCCGCCGTTGGAGCGTTAGTATGGATTTGCGATATACCATTGCCGTAGAGGGCAACAAAATCAGTGATAAATTCGCCTTGCGAGAAGCAACTGTAAAAAACGGCGTTAATCAAATTGCGCATCTGAGTTTAGTAATTGACGACGGTGATATGGCCAAAGAAACCTTTGCTAAAACTGATGAAGGGCTATTCACTATGGGTAAAGCGATAGAGCTAAAAGCCGGCTTTGGTGATGGCGAACAAAGTGTACTATTTAGCGGTGTTATTACTGCTCAAGGTATAGGCTTTGAACGGCAACCATTTATGCATATTGAAGCTCGAGCCGATACAATTAAGCTGTGTCAAAGTGCCATGAGTAAACTCTATGATGAAAAAGCCAAAGACGGCGATATTCTCAGTGATTTACTCACTACATACGGTGCAACGCCTGGCACTATAGCGGCCAGTAAAATTGAACATCACCAATTTTTAGTGGTGGATGAACAGCCATGGGCGGTGTTTATGCGCCGAGTGCTGTGCAATGGTTTTGCATTTTTTAACGATGGCAAAAATCACGTTGTTGATTTGGCAAAACACACTCCCACTGCGCATGAATTTAACGTGGCAATGGATGGCTGTGTTGATTTCGCTTTGCACTGTGATGTGAGTTCGCATCTTAAAAAACTGCAATACAGTAGTTGGGATATAAAAGAACAAAAACTCTACGACAATGCTGATCCAGTCATGCCGGCTGCTAAGTTTAAAACTCACAGTGATGCAGATACGGCGATGGCTTTACCTGATACTTTACGCCTATCACAAGCACCTATTGAAAAATTAGAGTTGGCGGCTAAAGCCGGTGCTGAGCAATATTATCGATTACTCGATATGTACCAAGGGCATGTACGTATAGATATGTCTGCGCAAAAAGCGCTTACTAAAGTCAAGCATTTAGATGCACTGACACTCTCTGGAGTGGGAAAGGAATATAGTGGTGATTATGTGGTGGGTGAAATTCATCACCATTTGTCGAGTGATGGCTGGTTTAGTGAATTCATACTGGGTGTTCCTTTAACGCTAAGTATTTGGTCAGACTATGCTAAACCAAGTTATACCCCAATATTGATAGGGAAAGTAGCTGCATTTAAAGCCGATGCACAAGCATTACACCGTATCCCAGTTTTATTACCCAGTGCCAGTGGTGAAAAACCACTTTGGGCACGGTTAGCCAGTCCTTTCTCAGGAGCTGAAGAGGGGTTGTTTCTGCCCCCAGACATAGATACAGAAGTAATGGTTGGATTTATTGGGGGCGATAGTCGTTACCCTGTGATTTTAGGTGCATGTCATAACCCCAAAGCAAAGCCACCATTTGAATATGATGATAAAAATGAGCAGCGCGGATTGTTTTTTAAAGAGCAAGCATTAGCGTTGCAATTCACCTTAAAAGAGCCGCTACTTACACTACAAAGTAGCGCCGATCACACCATCACTTTTGACGCTAAAGAAGGCTTAAAACTAACCCAAAAAGACATGACGTCTTTGGTTGCAGGGGAGTCATTAATGATTGAAAGCAAAGATAAGTCTACCTTAGAGGTGGCAAAAGCCATTAATTTTAAAACTTCAGATAGCATCACACTAGAAGGCAAAGGTGTGGATGTAAAATAACCTCAAATTAAGGCTAAAAGGAGCAGCAATGTTAAATCAAGCTTTTCTAGGAACTGGCTGGAGCTTTCCCGTGCAGTTTAGCAACCCCGCCACAGGGCCTGGTATGGATAGCGGTGAAACCTTACTTAAACAAGCGATTCATTTGACTTTAAATACCTTAGTCGGAGAGCGGCCTTTGTCGCCCAATATGGGTTCTGGTCTTTCGAGTTATTCATTTGCTGATGCTAATGAACAGAGTTTATCGCAACTAAGACAAGAAATTGCCACCGTGTTACTTAATCATGAACCTCGTATTACTCTGCAAACCATCGAATTTGATAGTAGCGAATTGTACGACGGCGTGCTGTTAATTCAGCTTAACTACGTGATACGGCAAACCAACAGCCGTAGCAACATGGTGTTTCCATTCTACTTGACTGAGCAGTCAGTTTAGCCACTATCAAAGTACGTTCTGTCATCTTTGTGAGCACGCTTTATTTTATTGCATTTTAATTAAATCTATTACTTATCAAGGTACTATCATGACTTTGAAGTCTAACAACAACCTCACCGTTGCGACGCTTAATACAGTTAACCCAAGTGAAGTGGGACGAAGTCAACTAGGGCGGCATATTAAAGCGTTATCTCGTTCTTTTTTTGACATAGAGCCGCGTACTGTAGACGCTTGGTTGAAGTACTTATCTGTGCTGGCCAAACAAGTAAACTATATCGATGAGCGTGTATTATCAGCTAATGGCACATGGGAAAACCTACTACCCGAGCCAGAAAAGCTTGCGGGTCTTGCGCAGCTACTTGAACATGGTAACGCGGATGAACATATTAAACAGTTAGCCAGTCGTCCTGATATGGCGTTATTACTCACCTTTATAGATTTATTACAACACAGTAATGCTCAGTTTAATCAATTTGTAGCGCGGCATTTAGATCATTTTTATGGTGAAGTGTTGCGCTTTGAGCCGTTATCAGAAAGCGCAGACAGTGCGCATTTAGTAATGTCGTTGAATAATGTTGATATGCTGACTTTACCTGCGGGAACACAATTTGATGGTGGTAAAGATGCAGAGGGAGCCCCTCTTATTTACAGTACTGATGAAGTAGTGACTATTAGCAAAGCGCAAGTGGATTATGTTGCTACTGTTAATAAAATCAAGTCTTCAGACCGAATCAGTTTAAATCAGCAAGTATTACTTGATAATGAGCAGAGTATATT
The DNA here is from genome assembly GCF_000241185.1 of Pseudoalteromonas sp. BSi20495. Taxonomy (NCBI): domain Bacteria; kingdom Pseudomonadati; phylum Pseudomonadota; class Gammaproteobacteria; order Alteromonadales; family Pseudoalteromonadaceae; genus Pseudoalteromonas; species Pseudoalteromonas sp. BSi20495. Next base: position 49,695 of record NZ_BADY01000072.1, on the reverse strand, counting down.
ACTTGAGCAAAGCGAGCCTACTTTTGGGCAAAAGCTAGCTGAACAAGTGTCATCAAGTGTTGAGGTTGGCTTTAAAATTGCCTCACAAGATTTATTTTTAAGTGGCGGTGAACGTATCGTCAGCTTAGGTTTTGGAGAACAAGCACTGTTACAAAATTGGTTAACTTGGTTTGACTTCTATATTTCCACCAGTGAAGGGATAAAAGAAATCGATGCAGCTCAATTGAGCGTTGTTGAACAGCATCTGCAATTAACATTCAATAGTTTGTTTCCTGCCATAACACCATTAGAAGATACGCCTATTGGCGAAGATAAAGCCCTGCCTTTTATTGCTTTGGTACTTAAAAATGATTATTACTATCTGCTCTATAGTGATGATTCGAGTGTATTTACGCGCTTTAATAGTTTCACAATCTCACAAATGAGTTTAACTACACAAGTGAGCGGTCTAGGTGGCGTGGTTGCGAATAATGGCGAGATAGATTTAGATACCTCAAAGCCATTTGAGCCGTTTGGTCTGACGCCAAGGTTGGCGTCTAAAGTTCATTTTACTCACCCCGAACTGGTTATCAAAAATATCACTCATGCTAATGTCGAGTTTGCATGGCTAGATAGACCCGATAATTTTGATAATTATTATCGTGCCTACAGTTATTATTACAGTGAACAGCATAGTCTAGATGAACGCTATTTTGATAGCAGCGCCTCATGTGGTGTTGATCAACCTTGTGAAGGCATTGAATTGTTGGTGGAAACACTGTTTTCAAGTGATTGCCACTGCTTAACTTGGCCACACACTGTGGTGAATATTTCTCGCTCAGATGCGAGAAGTGATGCGCCAACGCATCTTGAGTTGTTTTATAATGAAGATTCGGGCGCGTTGCCTGAAGTAAAAAATAATATCGCTATTAACACACTAACCTTTGTGTATAACGATAATAATGCATTGCGTGACTATCAGTTATTACCCCTTGATGAGCCAACAGCTAGTAAATGGCCTAAGTATTATACCTTAGAGTTATCAGAGCAAGATTTTGCCCACAAAGATTATACCAAAGTGATTGAGCTATTTGCTTATAAGAATGCTAATTCAAATAACCCTGTATTAGTGAATGCACCTTACACCCCAACTCTTGATAGCTTAACTTTGCACTATGAGAGTGAAAGTATTACTTCATCAGCGCTGACAGTGGGTAATCCTATTTTTTTAGAGCATATAACTCCTGTTGGGCGACCAACTGAGCAATTGAACAAGCAAAGCCTATTGTCTTTACTGCCCAGAATAGAAAAATTTGGTTATTTGTATATAGCGCTTAGCCAAGTCAATACGCCAGGGCAAGTGCGTATGTACTATCAGGTTGACCCCGTTGATGGTTATAACATGGGTGATAACCCGTTATTTGTATGGGAGTACTTTAACGCAGGTACTTGGCATCGTTTCAAGCGTGAAGAATCACAAGGTCAAGCGGGTGAGGGGCGCATCCTCAGAGACAGCACTTATGATCTACTCGATTCGGGGTTAGTGGTATTTTATTTACCTGAACTGACACAAGACGGTTCATTTAATCACGATGGTAAGCTTTGGCTACGCGCCACGGTAGATCATAGTCAAACTGAAGTGCCGAGTAGCTTCGTTAATGCTTTTCCTATTTACTCCAAACTCAAAGGGGTGTTTGCGCAAGGTATGAAGGTGACTCTAACCAGCCAAGGTAATGACGCCTCTCATTTTGATCAACCATTACCCAGTGAGTCTATTAGTAAGTTGCTATTACCCAACCCTAACGTTGATAAAGTATTGCAGCCTTTTGCTTCTTTTGATGCCAAAGTAGCAGAAAAAACAGTGCAATTTGACCGTCGGGTGAGTGAACGATTACATCATCGACAGCGCTTATTAAGCGGGTGGGATTATGAGCACTTCGTTTTACAAACTTTCCCGCAGTTGCATTCGGTACGTCCTGTGGTTAATGCATCTGGTTTATCGCTTGTAGTTGTACCGCTTAATTATGATGTTACGGTGTTGCAGCCCAAGGTGCCGCGTTATCTTAAGCGACAAGTTAGGGAACAGGTAAATGCGTTGTCTGTACCAAACTTAACAATTGAAATAGATGATCCAAATTATGTTGAAGTACAGCTGGAATTGATCGTAAAAATTGATCCATTATACGATATTCAAAGCACTGTTATTGACCTGAACGAGATGGTAGTAGATTCACTAACACCATGGAATAAATTAGATAAACCGCTTGAGCGTACTATTTATTTAGCATCAATAGCACAAGTGCTAGAAACCCACCCTGCAGTGGATATGATTCAAGTGATCCGTGCCACTAAAAAAGGTCAAACTGAGAAACAATACAGCGTAATTAGCGCCGATAATGCACATGATATTTTAGTGCCTGCTCGCAATCACAAAATAGCCCTCGCTAATACCTTAGGCGATGTATTTGAAGGTATTGGCAAATGGGAAATTGAACTGGATTTTGTTGTTCAATAAGCCCGTATTCCCCCACTAAATTAATTATTAAACGGCCGCTTACAAAATAATTGAAATTAATTTTCACAGTTTTTGGATGCGTGCGTCTTGTAGTTATTCATATGACTAATTCAGGAATGTTATGGACAATCAAGTTCTGCAGATCTTAAATATTGCGCCCAGAAATACGGGGCAAGATTTAGAGGCACTGCGTCAGCAAGGCATAGCTAGAATACAACAATTCGCGCCCAATACCTGGACCGATCACAACCGTTTTGATCCTGGTGTAACGGTACTAGAAGTGTTGGTGTATGTGCTGTCTGATCTCAGTTATAAGTTGGACTATCCAATTCCGGAGCTATTAGCGCAACCACATAGTGGGGGGGGTGTTAAATTTTACGAGCCCGAGCAAGTGTTATTTAGTCACTGTGTGACAGAAGATGACTATCGACGCCTTATTTTAGATTTACTAGAAGTTAAAAATGTACATGTTATATCGCGTCAAACCGAAGACTCAAATGCCACTGTTTTAGATTTTAATGTGCTGTTGTACTCAACTAATGACGACAAAAAAACAAATGTAACACAGCTGATTAGCCGTGTATTTAGCCAAGCTCGATGCGTGAACCATAGACTAGGTGATATTACATTTTATGACGTCAGTAAAGTGACAATAGGCATGACCTTGTCATTACAACATGTTGATAATTTAGTGGCTTTATTAACGGATTTGTATACGTTAATCGGTCGGGAGATCTCCCCTGATATCCCTAAGTATTCTGCGCAGCAGTTATTACAACTTGGCATGTGTACTGGGCAAATCTATCAAGGACCCAAATTACATCATGGCTTTGTACTAGATGAAGACTTACATAAGTCATCTTATAGCGTGCGCTTGTTTAGCTCAGACATTTTAAGTGTATTACATGGGTATGAAAACATAGAGCGCGTTAACGCGTTTCGGTTTTTAGCCGATCAGAATAATGCGAATGGGAACTACAATGCTCAAGATGGTTATGAGTTTTGGCAAATTCAATTTGGTAGCGATGATAACGAGCAAATCGTTAACATCGCGCAATTAGGCTTTGATGAAGATAATTTTTTTAATGACTTAAATTTACTGATTGATGGTCAGTCATATCAGCTAACCGAACAAGAAAAAATCCTGATACGCCAAGGTTTGCAGGTGCTTAATCAAGCTCCTCAAGTTACTCAGTCAGTCATGTTACCTAAATTTGAGCAAGCAGGGCATTTAGGATTAAGTGACTATCGTTCATTACAGAATGAACTTCCACAAGTGTATGCTGTTGCAGAGCACACCTTAAATGAAGCTATTGATAGTACTGAAAAGGCTCGATTACTACAGTTTAAAGGGTATTTACATCTGTTTGATCAAATACTGGCAGATCAGCATAAACAACTTGATGTTTTGCCCGATATTCTCTCGCTTCCAAAGCCGCAATCATTTGAAAGTTTGGGTAAGTTACTCGATTGTATGTTGGCTAGTGAGTCGTTAAATGCTCAACAGGTCGACGTATTTTGGCAGCATGCTTGCACTTTACCGCATTCGCAATTAAGTCAGGCGCTAGAAGAAATAAGTGGAATTGAGCATTTGTTAGATACTCAATCGCTTAATTACAGGCAGCGGGGCATGCAACACAGCCTTGAGAGTGACTTTTCTATTGCACAATTGACACGATTAAATCAAAGCGTAGACCATTTACTAGCACGATTTGCTGAACGTCCTGTTGATAGTAATTTATTAAAATACAAAGCGGTATTTGCGCTTTATGCACCAAGCTTAAAAGATGAACGAGATCCTAACCCTGATGAATCATTGCTTGAGCGTTTGGTATTGTTGCGTCAGTACATAGATAAATGCCGTTTGCTAAGTGAGATTGGTGATTTAGGGCAGAATCGTTGTCGTGGTTTTGATTATCTTTCTAAAACTTTACAGTATCAGCATTGCAGTTCTATGGCTAAGGGTATTATGCGCCGCCTTGGCATGTCGCACCCTGGTCAAATGCCATTGGCCACCCATAACCGAGAAAGCTTTTACTTGGTTGAAGGGAGTTTACTTACAACGCCAGCACTGAGCGATACTTTACATGTCATTTTACCTGATTGGACAACTCGTTTTGCCACAGCAGAATTTCAGGATTTTGTACAACGTACGATCCGTGAATACACGCCGTTGCATATGCCTGTGCAATGTCTATGGCTAGACAGAGAAACGATGAGTTTATTTGAACGCTTATATTATGGTTGGTTGAATTATTTTGCGCAAACTCAACGTACTCGTTTTAGTGAGCAAAATGACACTCTGCTAAATATTACAGAGCAACTTAGCCAGCTACTAAGTTCTTTTTTAATTGAACCCAAAAGTACTGATGACAAAGGCCACACTCATTGGCTGCTTGCAGATTTAATACTCACGTATCAAGCACTGCAGCATGGTAATTGGAATGCAATAAAAGCCACCATAGTGGAGCTACTCAATACCTACGATAGTGAACATTCAAATACTGATTTTATTATCACAGGGCAAAACGCTGATCAAATACATGATTCGGTTAATGAGAATATCCTAAGCCACGATGCGAACTTTCCCGATGGATTTGATGCCGATACTATTTTTTATCTAACAGCACAGCATCACATTGATGAAATCTGTCGCCCTAGTCTACAAGAGCATGCATCCCGTCAGCAGCGGCTCGCCATTAGCTATACGCCTTTGGCTTATTTAAAGCCACTTTTTCCTGTGTCTATTTCTGCTATTAATCCAATTTCGCCAGAGAAGTACCAATTTATCGTTGCTAACAGCACGCCAAATCGAATTTAATTAAGGAACACATAATGACTACACTTAATGATCAAAATGCGACGTTACCTGCGCATGCAACAACAGTAATTGAAAAGGAAAACCGCGATTCACTTATTGAGAAGTTTGATGATCTAAAAACGCCCTCAGGCAATGATTTTGAGGCGTTGATCCGCTCTAGTTTCAATCAAGTAGATGATCCTATTCAAGTGGTTAAAGTAGATGATAAAAGTGAATTAGAAGTGTCTGCACCTCTGACTATCACATCTGATACACAAACCAATGAAAAGTTGAAATTAAGTGCTAACGAATTGAGCATGACACAAGGTGAGACGCAAACGCTAAATCTCGATAGTGACAGCATGGAAATGTTTGACGGTGTATTGTCGCTTTCAAAAGACGATAAAAAGCTGCAAGTTTCGGGCACTGTACAAGCAAGTATGCTCAATGCGACTGCTCAGGTGAATACGGTTCAACTTAATACTGATGCATTGCTGGTTAACAATGCCAGTACAGAAATCTTACGTGCCGAGCTTGATGAAAATACAGCACCTAAAGTCACGATATCTGGTGATGCAAACATCACAAAATCTGTTACAGCTCAATCACTTAATGTGACGGATACAATTGATGCGTCAGATTTGGTGGTGTCAGTATCATCGACACTTGCAAATGCCAGTGCCAATACATTAGTGGTTACAGGTAAAACAATACTTAGCGACAAGCTTGAAGGTGAAAATGCGATATTTACCAGGCATCTAGAAGTAAGTGACACATTAGGTGTGGGGATTGATGCGCAAAGTACGCAAGCTAAACTGCACATATCAAAACGCAGTAGTGATATGGATGCCTTGCTGCGAGTAGATGACTATAACAACGATACCACGCCATTTTTTATTAATTCTGAAGGTAAGGTTGGTGTGGGCACAACGGATGTTGCTGCCGATTTTCATGTGGCCAGTGATGCGCTTTTTGGTGATATACGAAATGCGCATTATGTGAAGCTTAACGGGCTAGATAAAAGTCACTTTGAAGGTAATGTTAGTGTCTCTGAATCAATGTCAGTGGGTGTGAATGAATTACCGATTGACGCTGGAAGCTTAGCGGTATCAGGTAAGCTTGCATTGGGCAAAGTTAACGCTACGGCTAAGTTAGATGTGAATGGTAACACCGGAGAGTCATTATTAAATATAGCGACGAACGCAGCACAGTTTGTCAAAGTCACAGATGCCCCATTGCTAGATGAATCAAAAATTACGGTGTACCAAGCAACTAAAATCAAAGATGCTTTAAGCGTTGAGGGACATGTCACTGGCGAAAGCGTAACAGTAAATCAGCACCTTGATAGTGATACAGCAACAATAAATGGCCAGTTAATTGCTGGCAGTACAACGACTGATAGTTTAACGGTGAATACTCACGCTGATATTGAACAAGCGCAGATTTATAATCAGCTTAATATTGCTTCAAACAATGATCAACTAAACTGGGAGTGCGACGCAAAGCTTGCTGTATTGAGTAGTCCAAGTAACCCTTCAGGCGTTGAGATCAGTCATTTTAACGGCCAAGCAGTGACGCCTATTATCACCAGTAAGATGGATAAATTAGGTCTTTTTGAATCTAACCCAATGAAGTCCTTGCACGTAGGAGCTGATGCGCTGTTTGCGCACTCTGTAGATTTTGCCAGTGATATTAATGTATTGAACAATAATGACGAAGCCATTTTTAGCGTCAACGATATGAATGTGGTTGTGGGGAACAGTAATTTTTCCACACAACTTAGTGTGCATGGCGGCGCTGGTATTTTTGGTAATACAGAGGTTCATGGTCAATTAACGGTGGGTGTTGCTGGTAATCCATTATTAAGAACTGCCAACTCGCAAGTGCATATCACCCAATTGAGTGAACAAGCGGCAATAAAAGTGGAACATGCCACTGAAGGTTTTGCAACTTATATGGCTGCCGGTCAACTTGCTATTAACCAGCCATTACCAGTATCTGATGTGAATTTTGCACTAACTGGCCAAGCTTGTGTGACTGGTCAAGTGCAGATCATGGGTGAGGCGAACTCAGGTGAAGAGGTTGCGCTTGAAGTTCAAGGCGACACTAAACTAAAAAACAAGCTGTGTGTTAATGGCACGGCTCAAGTTGATGATGGTTTATCACTTAGCGTAACGAATAATAGCGCGCAGCAACAAAAAGATGCCTTAGCTGTGCAAGGTTCTAGCCACCTAGCTGGCACTTTATCTGTGACAGATGCCGTTGATTTTCATAATGGCTTAACGGTAACAGATGGTGATGTGACCTTTTCTGATAACTTCAATGCTAATGGTCCAACGACCGTCGATAATACACTCACAGTGAATGGCCATGTGAGTGTTATGGATGGTATGAAAATATCGCCCACTGAAAGCGGTAATGCGTTACTTGTTGAAGGCGGAGCGCAATTTGATACTGATGTAGAGATAGAGGGTGACTTAAATCTATCAGATAAACCGGCAAACGCACGGTTACATATTCAAGAGCAAGGAAAGCAAGGGCTTTATATTGAAAGGCAGGGAGGCCAGGCGGGTTTAGTATTTAACGACGGTCGATTAGGTGTGGGTGTTGAGCGACCCGATTATGCGCTCGATGTTGCTGAAGATAGTCAGTTTAGAAAAGACGTTGGGATCAAAGGGCGCTTAGAGGTCGATGAAAGTTTACATGTTGATGAGTATGCCAGCTTTAGAAGTAACATAAATGTGTACGGTAATAGCGAACTCGCAGGAGAAGCGCGCTTTGGTTTACCTTTTAGTAGCGTTATTGATGACGAATCAGCCGGTATGCCTGCGGGTATAGCACAAGTGGCTATTGACCAAAATCATTTTGCAAAAGCTTTTGCTGTTTACCATCAAGGTGCAAAACCCGTTGTGATTGAAGACGGTAAGCTTGGTGTACAAACCGACTCACCAACACAAGCATTGGATGTTAACGGCAATGCAGTATTTAGAGGTGATGTTGAGCTTAAAGGAACGTTGCACGGCTCTGGTCGATTAGAGTGCTTGGATGGAGCAAAAATATTTGGCGATGTTGAGCTGCGATCGGACTTAACTGTTAGTGATGATGTTCATCTCAAAGATACGTTGTTAGTGGATGGTATCTCAACATTTAATCGCCATGTTGAAGTGAAAAGTGAAAGTACATTCCAAGGTTCGGTAAGGCTCAATGATGAGCTTTCGGTCCAAAATCACACGTCATTGCGAGATACCCTTACAGTTGCTAAGCAAGCAACGTTCCAAGGCGGTATAAACATTGAAGGATTAGAGGTTGGTTCACAGGTGTCTGTTACACCAGCAGCCACGTTCAATAATGCAGTAACAGTGCATGGTCAAGTTAATTTACTTAGTACTTTGCAAATGGGAAGCCGTATAACGGGGCCCTCTATGTCGGTATTTGGCACTGAGGGTGAGCATCTTATCAATGTTGAGTCGGGCAAAGATGCTGCTCCATTAATGATTCAAGCTAATGGCCACGATGCCCTACACATAACATCAGAAGGTAATGTTGGTATCGGCACGCAAACACCAAGCCATAAATTAGATATTGAAGGGGATGTACGTGTTCGCAATGCATTGCTGGTGGATAATAGCTTAAGCTTTGCTGATGGTGCCATCATACAAAGTGATTGCACTGTTAATGGGTCACTTAATTCATCAACACTCCAATTGGGTGAAACCCAAATGATTGACTGTATATCAGCTGATGTTGATCTTGGTGGTGATATGGCTTCAGATGAAGCTCTGGCAACACAGGCTGCCGTAAAAGCGTATATAGATGCGCATTGTTGGTCGTGGGCTAAAAGTAACAAAGTACTGTTGATACAAAATCAGCAAGAGTTTGATGAAGTGATGAGCCGAGAGTTGCTCTGCAATGTGACTCTTTTACTACTGCCACACACCAGTCATCCACAAATGAACCGAGTTTACAAATTGAAACAACAAGTACGCATAGGTTCAAACGTTAGTATTATAGGTTTTAATGAACGAGAAACGCGCATTGTAAAAGAACATGCAGGGTGTCGCTTTTTAATTCATGGTCAAAGTGACGCGCTGATCAAAAGTGTTGAAATGCGTGGTTTTACCTTCGATGGTTCATTACTTAATGGTGGCTTGTATGAAGGTAATGGAGGCGCATTTCATTTACGTTATGTGCAAAGCACAAAACTTAATTGTGTCATCGAAAATCACCATGTTAATGGTGATGGTGGGGCTATTTATGGTGAAGCTGACGTCAGTGGTCTCGAAGCTGGCAATATTAAACACTGTTCAGCAACACGCCAAGGTGGCGGTGTGTATGGTGTGCGAGAGTCAACTTTAGATGTGTCGTCATGTCACTCTGAATATGGCGCAGGTGTTGCGTATTGCGATGATTGTCAAGTAGTTGCACGTGCTAACACTGCGGTGCTATACGGTGGTGGCGCATATAAATGTCAAAACCTGATGGCACAGGGTTATTGGCGAAGTAACCGTGCGGAGGCGAGTGTTGGGCATCATATTTATAGTGCAGGAGGAGACATTAGTCACGATGACCATACACATCAAGATTACTGGTGGCATGCATTATATTTAGATGGCCCAGTGATGTGTGGTACTCAACCTTGGCGCAATGATCACTTTTAATTATGAAACTAACCATCAAACAGTTTAGGGCTGATATACAGGCCCCTCAATCAGCTTTGCGTGCATCAGACATAACCTTGGATGATGTTCAAAGTCAATTTTCAGAGTGGATCATGCAAGGTCTATCACAAATGGACTGGCCTGAATTAGATGAATCAGACTTACAGCTTGATACGATTAAGTTACCTGATTTGGTTATTGATTTGGCTGAAATTGATTGGCAATTTGTAATGCTAGACCCATTTGCAGCGTTTAAACATTATGTTTATCCGCTGCTGAGCGACAGCATAGCAAGGCCATTAAAACAATACCGTAAACAGAACTCTGCTCAGTTCGCGGTGATAAATAGCCAAGGTGCAACTCGTCTTAATAGGGTTTTACTTAGTTTACTTACAAAATTAAGTAAACAAAATCCACAGGGAATAATGGCCAAGACGACGCTTAGACTTGAGTTAAAAAGGCAAATTAGTGAAGCAATTAAAACCATCTCTAACCCGCTTCAACAACTCCAAGCAGAGCCAAATTGGCCGCAACTTAGGCAAAGGTTAGTACAGTTATTCAAACAAGATAAAACGGTACTCCTGTTGCTGGTGGCGCCACTTTATAATGCGCAAGAACAGCAAAGAGTTAGCAAATTGTTGGCTTGCTTAAGTATGGCGCAATGTGATCGTTTTATTTGCTTATTAGAATTTACGACGAGTATCACTGAGCATACTGAACGCGAACAACAGTGCATTTTGTTGCTCTCACTACATGAATTATTTGTTGCCCATAGCGCTTTTAGCGAGCGATTATTACTACAAACTACTGCTGTACTTAATACACCTAAATATAGGCAAATGCTCAGCATGTGGTGTGTATTAAATAAAGCGCAGTGTAATAAAAAATTACTGAGTGATTTACAGCGTATTATGACTAGTGCTGCGAAGCAAAGTGATCTAGCAATTGAGCTGGTTGAGCACACAGAGTTGGTTAACAATGACAGTAGGAAACTAAATATAGCCAAAAAAGTCAATGTTTTAGGGGTAAAGCAACAACAAACTTTAAAACAGGTATTAACATTATTACAGATCCTTGCTGATTCACATGCTTTACCAAAGCAAAGGCTAAAAGCTTGGTTCGCACTGCAGGTTATTCGCGCCAATCAAACACGACTCAGCGTAACTTTAGCTTCCAAATTAACCCAAATAACTCAAGCGGTCGGCGATATTTTTCGAAAGAGAGAAACACCGCAGCATACAGTAGATAAAATAGTAAAACTAACAGACAAGCTAGGTTCTGAAGGACTATTTAGTTGCCACGTAAATAACCAAAAATTGGGAGTGTTGAGGCTCTATAGCTTGTTGAGTCGGTTGCCTGATGTGCCAGCTCTACTCTTAGAGAGACCGATTAAATGGCAAGTAAAAAAGCGTATACCTGAACAAGAAATACAATTCTGGTTTGATGACGTAAATAGATGGAGTAAGCAATATCAGCAAATAGCGACGAAGAAGCAATTAGATGAGTTCGCTATACAAGTTAACCATAATGAACTATCGACTGTGCTCAAACAGATTAAAATTTGGTTGGTGCAGTATCAACAAACGATGTCCCTAGATGCCTATGATCACATAGTACTACCTTGTGTTATTGAACTATTGAAAAGCTTACCTATTCAAAAAAACTCGAACTTATGGTTGCAATTACACAGTACAGAAAGTGGTCATGCACTTAATCGGATCGTTGAAAAGTTACAGGTAGAGTGTCAACGCGCTCTTTCAGATGAATCAACTACTCAAGCTAACTTAACTGGATTGTTATTTGATGGTGCGCAGAGTGAAAAAGCTATGCATGAGTGTTTAGATAAACTTTATCAAAAACTTAACCGCAATTTAGTAAACATGGTTCAAAGTTTTGAGCAACAACATGCTTTAACATCTGGGCAAACTGCAATGAATAACCGTGGCTCTATTACTTGGCAATGTTACGCTAGAGTCACCCACATGGCTAAATTTGGGTATAAATTACAGTTTTGCTATCAGCCATCATTACAACGTGTTTATCGTTTTGTTTTAAATCAGCAAGTATGGCTTGCTAATGAACTAAGTTCATTACTTTTTGGTGAAATAAAGCAAGATGAGCAGTGCAAGCAGCTGCAAAAAATAATTACACAGCACGTTCAGTCGTTAGGTTTGATTGAAAAAGAGCTACTTCAAAAGTTACCGCTCATAGCGCGTGCCGAGGTTGGTTTGGATGCTTGGTTCACACCTTTGATTAGTCATGCAACAAAACATCTAACAGAAATGAATAGTGTATGGCTGCAGCCTTTTAATATTGAGGAACTTTATACATCACGCATAGCAAATTTCAATGATGAACAAGTTACGGTTTTTCAGCCACAAAAAAATGAGCGACGAGCTGACAGCGTTACTCATAACATAACCCAAGAATATGAGGTGGATGAAAAACCTCTAGCGGTGCAATGTAATTTGCAAAAGCATAAAGTTGATACGCATATTACACATGGAGCGGTATCAACCTTGGTTGAAGACGAGCAAGTGTCTTTCACTAAAGCTACCTTAAATGCCACTAAAGACGATGACAAACTACGTAATAATTTTCTACCAGATGTACTTACGCATGAAGATAACAATGACAGCGTATTGTTAAACATGCGTAGCGATATGAACATAAGTCATAAACCTTCAGAAACGTTTGAGTATAGCGATGAAAATCAAGTTAATGTCGATAAAACACAAGTGACACTCGATAAAAACTCAGCGCAAGTATCTAAGCTCAATATGCAAAAAATAGCGTTTGAAAATAATAATACACGTCAAAGTAAGGGGGGTATAAAACAAACTCAAAGCTCACATGTCGAGCTGGATATAGAGACAATTAAAGACGATGAAGTACACCATGGTTCAGCGTTATCAGCACAGAATAATAAGCTTAATAAAGTGAGTTCATATCCAGAGGAAACCATAGGTACTCATTCATCAATATTAGTTAAACATGACGCAAAAGAAGCATTGATAGCACAGACGCTCGTAACTTTGCCTCAAGGAGAGAAAAACCAAGTAGTAACCCCCTCAGAAACGCTACTTAACGCATTAATGGCGGTTGAACGCGTTGATGAAACGCAAAACTTATTAGCTCATATAGAAAAACGAGCTGATGTTCAATCAACACTGCAAAATTCTGATCTCAAACAGGCAATTAAACAAAGTAAAAGACTTTTAACAAAGCTTGCCAGAACCACGTCTTCAGAGTGCGAAAAAGGGGTTGTTCAAAGTGCTATTTCACAAGTTAAAACGCAGCTAGCGCAATTACAACAAATGAATGAACAGCAAAGTGAGCCTGTCACATTTGATGTGGGTTTGGTTATTCTATGGCCTTTTTTACCTACTTTGTTTACCAGGCTTGAGCTGATGGATGAAGGGGAGTTTAAAAACGATGACACGCAAATGCAGGCGCATGCCGTGCTTTGTTATATCGCTAATATTGATCCACTTATTGAAGTTAGTTTAACCGTTAATGCGTTGCTGGGACTGCCATTAGATACCCAAATAGAGGAACCCATTGAGTTGAATGAACAGACAATTATGGCAATTGATCATATGTTACATGCGCTTGTGAATCGTTGGGAAGTGTTAAAAAGAATGCCAACGATTGAGTTTTCTAAGATGTTTATTACACGAGAGGGGACGGTTGAGCAAACAGAATCAGGTTGTCATATTCGCGTAGTGACTATGCCGCAAGACGTTCTAATGTCAAAGTTGCCTTGGGGGCTTGGCATGGTGACATTGCCTTGGTTAGGTCAAGCGTTACTTCATATTGAATGGAAGTATGGTTTTTAACAAACAAGTTACAGAGGATTTTTATGCATACCTATAGCGAAACCAACACGCATGAGTTGATTCTTACACATCAGCATAAATCAACACTTTATGACGCTGCTAAAGCGAAAGCCGATAGCACTCGCCTACTTAGCGAATACGATCGCAAGCGTTACTTTGACGAGCTGTTTTCACACACAGTGTTAGCGCAGTTAAGTGATATAAAAATAGAGTTGGCCAGTCATGGTTACGCGAGTGAAGTTATAACGGAAACAGCTCAGTTAGAGAGTGGCAACACTGTTGTTGATTTTATTTATGAAGTCACATTTAAATTTAATGGTAATTTACAAAGTGACGACACAATAGCCTCCGGTGATAGTCAAATGGTATTTTTCACACAACCAGGCAGCAATCATATTGCTTGTCGTTATAAAACAGCACAGTTAAATAGTCAGATACAACACTTATATTTTGACGATGAAGGATACAGTCATTTTCTAGCGAATGGCGAGTCTAAGACTTTGTGGCACGGGCATTTAAGGAATCATTCAGAGCTAGCATCAATCCTTGATGATTTTATTTCACTTATTTTTATTGAAAAAAGGACTAGTTTGAGTCGAATTTAATTCACATTTCTAATGCCCGCACGTTATTCCTAGAAGTTCTAACAAAGGAAGTGATAATGGCAAATTATGTGCAGGCATTTGAAAAAGTCTTTGCTTTAAAGCGTGAAGCAGCAAACATTTATAGTGTCAATATTGAGGATCTCACCTGCTGGCAAACCATGAAGGACATTGGCTTCTCCTCATCTGAGCTATATCAACTATTTAAACATCATTACTGTGAAGAAATATGGCTGCAGTTGCAGGGAGAAAATATCCAGCAACAAAGTATTGCTAATTTATTATTTAAAGCATCAGTTAAAGGCTATGTTGACGAATTATTAGTGCAATTTCAGCAGTGTTTTTCACTCCCTATTAGTGGCGTAATGTGTTCGTACACGCTGCAACAAATTAATCAAACTGATCAGCCTAGGCTCACTATATGGCTTCGTTTATATACTCTTTATTTTGATATTTATGCCAATCAAACACACCTATATTCTCAACTCGAATATTCACCGGAACAACACTTTTTTAGTCCTCAAGTTTGGCTTCATTAAGTAGCCCTATTTAAAGACATAACCCTCTTCCATACTCTCCTTCCTTCTCCTGTTAATAACGACTATTGCAGCGACTGACTAAGGAGGCTTTTGCCTCCCCCTCCTTCCCCAAAAAAATTTATCAATCAGAGGAGTAATTTTGATGAAAAAAAATTTTGAGAGTTCATCGGACTGCGATGCAAAAACCAAATCTAACCCCGAGCTTGAGCAAACAAATATAGATCAATCTACCAATCGTACTATGCCTCAAGATATTGTCATTATGTTAATAGGACGATGGGCGATGCCCACTACGGTAGTGTTAGTCTTAGTAACTTGCCTTGCTGGATATTTTCTTGAGCTTCAAGCGTTTACTGCCGTGGTAGGAATGATATCGCCGGTAGTGATGGCACTAATTATGGTTATAAAAGAAGCTTTGATAGGAGGTAGAAACAAGCGTAACCGAAAGAAGTAACAAAGCTGGCAGTAAGTTCCCATACTGTTATCCAATTCAAC
The DNA here is from genome assembly GCF_000241185.1 of Pseudoalteromonas sp. BSi20495. Classification (NCBI taxonomy): domain Bacteria; kingdom Pseudomonadati; phylum Pseudomonadota; class Gammaproteobacteria; order Alteromonadales; family Pseudoalteromonadaceae; genus Pseudoalteromonas; species Pseudoalteromonas sp. BSi20495. The sequence goes on along the minus strand of NZ_BADY01000072.1, from coordinate 34,268 downwards.
AAAACATAAGACCGTAAGGCGATAATAAGGGTAGGGCGTTTATCAAGAAGTTTAAAAGTAGAATGGTTACCTACAGCCGTTTATCGAAATAACTCAGAAATAGAGAAAGATATAGGTTGTTACTGTATAGATTAAAGCTTGGAGGGCTACATAGTCACAATAGGCGGCTCGCCTTACTGCTACGGATGGAAAAATTAATTTACTGTCTAAAGTTAGTTGATCACTCCCCTCATTGATAAAGTGATTAATGCGGGGAGTTTAACGTTTTCAGATATTGAAAACGTTTATGTGTATCTTTTTTACACTAACCTCTCATGGTTACAAACTCTTCTGAGCCAGTCGGGTGAATAGCCACAACAGCATCAAAATCAGCTTTAGTTGCACCCATTTTCATGGCAACGGCAAAACCTTGAATCATTTCATCAACCGCAAAACCAATACCATGTAGGCCAACTACTTTTTCGTCTGGGCCGGCACATACAAGCTTCATTTTACAAGGCTGGCGATGTTTAGTTACCGCTGTGTACATAGCCGTAAAGCCAGATTGGTAAATCTTAACGTTTTCTTCGCCATACTGAGAAATAGCTTCTTGTTCAGTAAGGCCAATAGTACCAATTGGTGGGTGACTAAATACAACAGTAGGAACTAGGCTGTAATCCATTTTTAAATCATCAGGTAGTTCTTTATTAAATAAACGCTCTGATAAAGTTCGCCCTGCTTTAACTGCTACAGGCGTAAGTTCAATACCGTTTTCGATAATATCACCAACAGCATAAACGTTTTTAGCTGTGGTATTTTGAAACTCATCAACTTTAACAAAACCATCGCTGTTAACTTCTACGCCGGCAGCAGCTACATTAATTGCGTCTGTTGTTGGCTGGCGGCCAATTGCCCAAATTACTTGGTCAACGTTATGAGTTTTGCCATTATCTAAATGTAGCGTTACAGAGCCATCATCTTCTTTAACTAATTTATGAGGTACAGATTCTGTATGAAGAGTAGGGCCTTCAGCAGCCATAACATCAACAAGTGTTTCAACTATGTATGGGTCAAAGTTACGAAGTGGAGAATGTTTACGAACAAATAAATGTGTTTCAGTACCAAGGCCGTGTAATACACCAGCAAGTTCGACGGCTATGTAGCCTGCGCCAATAACGGCAACGCGCTTAGGTTGCTCTTTAAGCTCAAAAAAGCCATTTGAATCAATGCCGTGTTCAGCACCTTCAATATTTGGAATACTTGGGCGCCCACCAACTGCAATTAATATATGATCAGCTGTGTAATGCTCGCCATTTACTTCAACTGTTTTGCTATCTATAAATTTAGCAAAGCCTTTAATTACAGTAACGCCATTGCTGGCAAGGCCACTGTCATAACCTTTATGAATTCGGCCAATATAGGCTTCACGGCTTTCTACTAACTTGCTCCAGTCAAAACCTTTAACTTCAACATTAAAGCCGTAATCTGGGGCATATAAATTAATTGCTTCAGCAACCTGAGCACCATGCCACATTACTTTTTTAGGTACACAGCCTACGTTTACACACGTGCCGCCCATGTGTTTTGCTTCTATAAGTGCTACTTTAGCGCCACGCATTGCTGCTCTATTTGCAGAGGCAATACCACCACTGCCACCACCGATTGCAATATAATCAAAGTGTTGTGTCATTTTATGTCCTTAGGCGTTGAGTTTTATGCGCATTAGCATAACATTAAGTTTTAAAAATAAAGAGTGTTTAGGTGACCTATGTTTAGTAAAAAAACATTCGAATTTATCACTTTGCTTGAACAAAACAATAACAGAGAGCGGTTTAACAGTCACAAAATCAGAATATCAAGAATACGTAACAGAGGCCGCTTTAGATTCCATTAGGTAAAGTAAGCGTCATTTACCGATTAGATAAGAGTTGTTTTTTTACTTTTAGACCCAACTTAAACGTAATGCATTAACGCAAAGAGAGTATTTATGAGCAACCCATTAATTGGCCTTGAAGGCTTACCACCATTTTCAAAAATAAAGCCTGAGTACGTAGTACCAGCACTTAAAGACGGTATTGAGCTTTGTCGTAAAGCCATTGATGACGTACTTGCAAAAGGTTCGTACACCTGGGATGACTTAGTATTACCCCTTGAAGAAGCTGACGATAAATTATCGCGCATGTTCTCTCCTGTATCGCATTTAAATTCAGTAATGAATAACGACGAATTACGCGAAGCTTACGAGCAGTGCTTACCGTTAATATCTGAATATTCAACATTTGTAGGTCAGCATCAAGGTTTATACAACGCGTATAATACGCTTTATAGCAGCGACGAATTTAAAACGCTGACTACAGCACAACAAAAAACAATTACTAATGCGCTTCGTGATTTTAAATTATCGGGTATTGCATTATCAACAGAAGATCAAAAACGCTACGGTGAGATTAGCGCGCGTTTATCAGAACTTGCCTCAAAATTTGGCAACAACGTAATGGATGCCACACTTGCTTGGCACAAACACATTACTGACGAAGCCGATTTAGCCGGTTTACCAGAATCAGCCTTAGCACTTGCAGCCGACACTGCAAAAAGTAAAGAATTAGACGGTTGGGTATTTACCCTCGATTTCCCGTCGTATTTACCAATTATGACTTATGCCGATAACCGCGAGCTTCGCAGAGAAACCTACACTGCGTTTTCTACCCGCGCATCCGATCAAGGCCCTAACGCCGGTGAATTTGATAATTCTGATATTATGAGTGAGGAGCTTGCGCTTCGCCATGAACTTGCACAGTTACTAGGATTCAACAGCTACGCTGAAAAATCACTGGCAACTAAAATGGCCGAAACACCGGCGCAAGTATTCTCGTTTTTAGAAGACCTAGCGGCTAAATCAAAACCACAAGCAGAGCAAGAAGTGGCCGAGTTAAAAGCTTACGCTGAGCAAAAGCATGGTATTTCTGAATTAGAGGCATGGGATTTTGGTTACTACAGCGAAAAACTTAAGCAAGAAAAATACGCAATTTCAGACGAAGTCCTACGTCCTTACTTCCCAGCAAATAAAGTATTAAGTGGCTTATTCGAAACCGTTAACCGCTTATTTGGTATTAGCGTAAAAGAAGTTACTGACTTTGACAGCTACCACAAAGATGTACGCTTTTTTGAAATTGTAGACAGTAGCAATACTCTACGTGGACGTTTTTATCTCGATTTATATGCACGCGACCGTAAACGCGGCGGTGCGTGGATGGACGACTGTATGGGTCGTAAAGTACGTGCTAACGGCGAGTTACAAACACCGGTTGCTTATTTAGTATGTAACTTTAATAAAGCGGTAGGCGATAAGCCTGCACTGTTTACTCATGACGAAGTGACAACCTTGTTCCACGAGTTTGGTCATGGTGTTCACCACATGTTAACTCAAGTTGATGCAGCACCAGTAGCGGGTATTAATGGGGTTGCATGGGATGCAGTAGAGCTTCCTAGTCAGTTTTTAGAAAACTGGTGTTATGAAGAAGAAGCACTGAGCTTTATTTCAGGTCATTATGAAACGGGCGAGCCGTTACCTAAAGAACTACTTGATAAGTTACTAGCGGCTAAAAACTATAACTCAGGCATGCAAATGCTACGTCAAATTGAGTTCTCGTTATTCGATTTTAAAATACATAATGATTATAAAGCCGGTGAAGAATGCCAAATTCAAACGGTATTAAACGATGTACGTAGCCGCACGTCGGTGGTTAATCCGCCTGAATTTAATCGTTTTCAACATGGTTTTAGTCATATCTTTGCTGGTGGTTATAGTGCTGGTTATTATTCATATAAGTGGGCTGAAGTTCTTTCTGCTGATGCATTTTCTAAGTTTGAAGAAGAAGGTATTTTTAACCCAGAAACAGGGCAAGCCTTCATGCAAAATATTTTAGAAAAAGGCGGCAGTGAGGAGCCGATGGAGCTATTTAAAAAATTCCGTGGCCGCGAGCCAAATGTAGATGCTTTACTGCGTCATAGTGGTATTGCGGCTTAAAAATAAATTTTTTAGCACAAACCAAACTAAAGCGCCTTGATGGCGCTTTTTTATTATCTAAATTTTAGGGCGTGTTGATCTTTGGTGGGTGAATTTGCAGCAGACTGTTTGGTATTTAGGCAAGGCAGCGCCTATGTAGTGTGGTTATTCCCCATAAATAGGCGATAACGCAGCATAAATGCCAAACATGCGCTGCCCTTTGTGTTATTTATAGGGACAAATTTCAATCCACAAAGATCAATACGCCTTAACTTATTCACTAAAATTTTTAGTAAATTCAGTCTACCGAGCTATGCTCTTAACATACCTAATAAAATGGACTAGGGCATGGCAAAGCTAATATTGGCAATTGATGACGATAAGTTGGTTCACCATATAATAGAGGAGTCTTTAGCAGGGTTTTGTAAAATTATTCATGCAAAAGATGGGGATGAAGGTTTAAGGCTCGCTAATAAATATAACCCCGACATTATTTTGCTCGATATAGAAATGCCGGGTAAATCAGGCTTTGAAGTTTGCCAAACGATTAAAAAAAATGAGCTAACCAAAGATATTCCCGTTATGTTTTTATCATCCAACATTGAGTTGGCTGATCGTGTTAAAGGTTACAGTGCTGGTGCATCTGACTATATAGCTAAGCCTTTTAACGCAGAAGAATTAATGGCGCGTATAAAAGTGCTTTACGAATATCGACAGCAAGGCATAAAGTTAAAATATGATGTAGCTCACGCAAATAAAACAGCCGAAATGGCCATGACTGAATCAGGTGATATGGGCCGAATAATACGCTACGTTGGGCAAAGTTATCATGCTAATAATTTCTCATCATTAAGCGAATATTTTTTAGCATTTTTTACACATTTAGATTTAGATGTTGTTGTTGTTTTTTGGTATGAAAGTAGAGGCATATTTTATTCTCAGCAAAGTGCAGTGTGCCCATTAGAACAAGAGTTATTAGAACAACATAGGCATGCACAGCGGTTTGTCGATATTAGCTCCAGCACAATTATTAATTACCCTAAAATATCATTACTGATAAAAAACATGCCCGTTGACGATAGCGCTAAATTTGGGCATTACAAAGATTTGTTTCCACACATATTGGAGATCACCAATGAAAAAGTGATCACTATACAAAATAATGAAAATAGCTACGAACAGGCCACGCAAATAGGCATCGTGCTTGAAGACATAGTGAAGCAATTAGATTCTCAGGGCCAGGCAAAAAACAGTATTGCTAAACAGCTTATAGAGCAATTAAGTGAGCTTGATAGTGCAATTAAAGTGCAAAAAGAGAGTGATAATATTTGTGACTTAACGCCTTACTTTACCAAGCTAGATAAAACTATGCAGTTGTTTACTTCTGCTAATAGCGATCTAGCATTTATTAAATGTCAGCTTAAGCAAATTAGTGAAACTCGTAATGGGCTACTCGCTAGCTTGCGTAGTAACGATAGTGAAGTTGTCTTACAAAATACCACTGAAAATAACGATATAGAGCTATTTTAGTGCTTTAACCTGTACTGATTGATATACTAAATAGGTATTTTATCGTCGGAGTGTAGAGTGGTTATTCAGTGTGCTTTTAAAGAGTGTCGCCCTTATTTAAATGAGTTAGAAACGCGTTTTGGTTTGGCTCAATGGGCAGAGCAAAACAATGGTTTTCGGCTGAATTACGACGATAGCGGCCTGAGTTTATATAAAACGGATGAACCCAAATTAGGCGCGATCAACGTTGATTTTGTAACCGGCGCAGCGGCGCATAGGCGCAAGTTTGGTGGAGGTAAAGGCCAAGCAATTGCCAAAGCGGTTGGCTTAAATAAAGGCGCAACGCCCGTAGTGCTTGATGCAACTGCCGGCTTAGGGCGTGATGGTTTTGTACTTGCGTCACTTGGATGCAACGTTATATTACATGAGCGCCACCCCGTAGTCGCCGCGTTATTGTATGATGGTTTGCAACGTGCTTATAACGACATTGAAATTGGCGCATGGATGAAGCAAAGCATGAGCCTTATATTTGGTTCAAGCCACACTCTACTATCGCAATGTGAAAGCATGCCCGATGTGGTTTATTTAGATCCTATGTTCCCGCATCGCGAAAAATCAGCATTAGTTAAAAAAGAAATGCGCGTGTTTCAAGAGCTAGTTGGTGCAGATAACGACGCTGACGACTTACTCGAATTCGCCTACCCACTCGCTAGTAAGCGCGTAGTAGTAAAACGTCCCGATTACGCCCCATTTTTAAATGACAAAACCCCAAGTATGCAAATTAAAACCAAAAAGAATCGTTTTGATGTGTATGTAAAAGCGGCAATGGTTTAAAAATAACAACGCGATAAGCTTCCTACACAGATGTCTTGTCGCTGAAACCATAATTTAAAATAATTGCCTACATTAGGATAGTCGTTATCTTTAAGGTGGGTAATTGACTTCGCAATAAATTCATAACACCTTGATTATTATTTATCCATCCCAGATTAACATTCAAAAGCATTAATGCTGTCGTTAATAATTTTTAATTTATATTGATTAGATGTTTTTTAAATGTTAAAAAGACAACGTTGTTTATTTTCTGTGCCCAAGCGTAACCATAAAATTTGAGTGCAGAAAATATATTCACACGATAAAAAGACAACGTTGTTAATTTGTATGATGAAATCAACATTAATAATTAAAATGAGGACACACACAATGCTCATATTTCGAAAAAACAAACTTGCAGTTAGTGTTAATACAATTCTACTGGGCTGCACGTTACCACTCAGTGTTGTTGCCGCTGAACAGCTGCCAGAAAAAGCTATATCTAGTGATGGTATTGAAATAATAGAAGTTTCATATGGTTATGGTAGTGTCAAAAAGAAAGATTTAACAGGTGCGGTGAGCACTGTTAGCCTTGAAGATGTCGTTGACTTGCCGTCTGGTAATATCATGAAAAATTTGCAAGGGCGTGTACCTGGTTTGCAAATTACGACGAGTGGCTCACCCGATTCTACAGCAACTGTGCGTATTCGGGGGCAAGGTTTGGGACCTTTAGGTAACAACGATCCCCTTTATGTTGTTGATGGTGTACCCACTAAATCGGGCATGCATGAACTAAATAGCCACGATATTGCAGATATACAGGTACTAAGGGATGCGGCAGCTGCAAGTATTTTTGGTGCTCGCTCTGGTAATGGTGTCATTGTTATTACAACAAAAAAAGGGAATGAAGGGCTCGACTTCAATTTTTCTTTTAATCAGTCATATGATGATTTTAATTATGAGTTAAATCCATTAAATACACAGCAAAGATCACAAGCAGTCTGGCAAGCTGCAGTAAATGATAGGTCAGATCCAAATGCAGCAAGTTCTCTTTATACTTATGATTGGAATAATGATTTTAATAACCCTCAATTAAACAACGTTGTTTTACCTGAGTTCACAGATGCTGCACAGGTGCAGCGTCCTGCAGATACAAACTGGTTTGATGAAGTTACGCGATCTGCAAAAGTAACGGATCTTAATTTTTCAGTTTCAGGAGGTTCAGACAAAGCTTCGATATATAGTTCACTTGGATATTACGGCTCAGAAGGTATTGTTGATGGCTCAGAATTTGAGCGAATTAGTTTTCGCGTTAACTCGGATTATCAGTTAACAAATAAACTTAAGATTGGTGAGAACTTTATAGTGACAAACCAAGAGTCAAACTTGGTTAATGATCTGGCCGGTAATATTCTAAATTTGGCTATAGAGCAACAATCTATCGTTCCTGTATATAACGAAGATGGAGACTGGGGAGGACCGGTTCCTGGTGTAACTGACCGTGATAATCCAGTTCGATTAATTGAAATGAATCGAGATAATGTCAGTAGATTCAATAAATTAATGGGGAATATTTTTGTTGAATATGAAGCAATAGAGGGCTTAACGTTAAAAAGCTCTATCGGCTTAGATTACGGACAATACTATTTCAGGAATTATACCCGTGCTTTTCAAGCTGGTTCACTAAACTATGGTGATCAGCTGTCAGTGACAGAAAATTGGAATAGCAGTTTCAGTTGGACTAATACCGCAGAGTATAAGCTTGATTTAGATGCAAACCATTTCACGTTTTTGCTTGGTACTGAACAAATAGATTACGAGTATGAAGGGTCTATTGGTTATGGTTCTGGTTTTGCTTCTGATGATCGCGATTACGCTCATTTATCACAAGCAACTGGTGATGTTCGTGTGGAGGGGGATGGTGATAAATGGTCTCTTAATTCTTATTTTGCGCGTATGGACTATAACTATGATGATCGATATTTAGCAGGTCTAACAATACGTCGTGACGGTTCGTCTCGTTTTGGTAGTAATAATAACTATGGTAATTTCCCCGCTATTTCTGCAGGTTGGGTGATTAGTAACGAATCATTCTATGATATTGAGTTTTTATCTACTCTAAAGCTTCGTGCTAGTTGGGGCAAAACAGGTAATCAAGAAATCCCTACAGATGCAACGTACACAACCTATTTAAGTCGTTATGCAACGCAATCCTTATTCACTGATCAGCAAGATGAAGGAACGGCTTATGATATAGGCGGGGCTAATGGCGGCACGCTACCTTCTGGGTTTGTAAAAGCACAGACGGGGAATGATGACCTAAAGTGGGAAACATCAACGCAAACAAACATTGGTCTTGATTTTGGCATGCGTTACGAAACCATATACGGCAGTATCGATTGGTTTGAAAAAACGACAGAGGATATTTTAACTTTAACCAATCCACTTGCAACATTAGGCGAAGGCGCTCAGCAATGGGTTAATGGTGGCACAATTGAAAACTCTGGTTTTGAGTTTCTCATTGGATATGCCGACTATCTTACTTTTGATAGCTTAGATGGCGATATTGATGTCGATATTAGTTTTAATATTTCTTCAGCTAAAAATAAAGTTGTATCACTTCCAGAAGATGTTGTTAATTCATTCGGCGGTAATGGCAATGATAAAACGATTGTTGGTCATTCTATTAACTCTATTTATGGTTATGTCGCCGATGGTTTATTCCAAAATCAAGGTGAAATAGATACTCACGCAGCGCAATCAGGGGCTGGTTTAGGTCGAGTCCGCTGGAAAGATTTAGACGGCAATGGCGTGATTGATGAAAACGATCAAAGCTTTTTCACCGATACTGATCCTGACTTTATGTATGGATTGAACATGAATTTCAAATACAAAAATTGGGATTTAAATATGTTCTGGCAAGGTGTTGAGGGAGGTGAAATACGTAATAGCTGGCGTGGATTTACTGACTTCACATCATTAAATATAGGCTCTAACTACGGCGACCGAGTTCTTGATGCATGGTCAGTTAACAATACTGACACCAATGTACCTGCATTAACTTTAATTGATAACAATGGCGAAGGCCGTCAATCAAGCTTATTTTGGGAAGATGGTAGCTACCTAAAGCTCCGTAACTTATCTATCGGTTATACACCTGATGAACAGTGGCTAAGTCAATACGGTATTAGTTCTGCGCGAATTTATTTGCAGGGAAGCAACTTATTGACCATTACTCCATCCGGGACGCTAAGTCAGGATCCAGAGACGCCAAACAGTAACTTTCCAATTCCAAAACGTATCACGTTAGGCGTGAACCTTTCTTTCTGATTTATTAAAACGACAACGATACGAGCACATATTATGAAAAAAATAAAAACTCTATTTGCAGCAACTACATTTGTTCTTTCTTTAGCTTCTTGTGGTGGGTCTGATCTTGATGTTGCACCTTCGGGAGTATTGACCGAAGAACAAGTTTCTAATAGTGAAAATGTAGATGCGTTGATTATTGCTGCTTACTCATATCTAGGTAACGATCATTATACCGCGCCTAATTTTTTATGGCCGACAGGGAACTTACGCGCAGGAGATGCCCATAAAGGTGGTAATGGACCCGGTGATATATTTGCTTATCATGCTTTGTCTTTATATCAGCCAATAGTTCCAGATATGGAGTCTTTCCCGCCAGATTTGATTGATTTGAATAATAAAAAATGGACACGTAATTACACGGGGATCTCAAGAGCAAACTCAGCATTAGCAGTCATCGCAAATGCGCCCGATGCAATTGAAAACAGCGCTGAAAAACAATCTGAACTGCGATTTATTCGCAGTGTTTTTTACTTTGACTTAAAAATTCATCATAAGCATATTCCGTGGATTGATGAAACGATGACTCAAGATCAGATACTTACAGCAACTAATCGTGAGCTAAGCGATCAGGAGCTATGGGATAAGATTGCAGCAGACTTTGAGTTTGCCGCAGGCAACTTACCACAAACCCAAGATGATGTAGGGCGAGCTTCAGCGTTATCAGCCAAGTCATATTTAGCTAAAACATTGCTCTATCAGGCTTATGAGCAAAATGAATTACATCAAGTTATTAATATTAATAAAGATAAACTTGTAAAAGTAGTAAATCTCATTGATGAAATTGAACAAGCCGATGTATATGGTTTGTTTGATGATTACGCAAATAACTTTTTATTTGAAACTGAGAATGGCAAAGAATCAGTGTTTGCTATTCAGCGTTCTTTAAATGACGGTTCACCAGATGGTCGTGGTAGTTGGCCTAGTGCATTAAATGCACCAATGGCTGGAGGTTTTGGTTGTTGTGGTTTTCACGTTCCAACAGAAAATTTTGTTAATGCGTTTAAAACAGATCAACAAGGCTTGCCGTTATTTGACTCTTTTAACGATTTTAACTACGACATGACGACTGACTCAGTTGACCCTCGCCTAGATCATACTGTTGCAATGGAAGGTAAGCCATTTAAGTATGACGAAAACTTGATTCATGGCGGTGATAGTTGGTCACGTGCTCCAGGCATATATGGCAACTTTACGGCAATGAAAGATCTTGAACACCCAGACTGCAGTTGTCGCGGTGAGAATGGACCATTTCCTATTTTTTCATTAAATACACCGCTAATTCGTTACGCAGATGTATTGCTTTGGAAAGCAGAAGCATTAATTGAGTTAGACAGGTATGACGAAGCATTGCCAATTATTAACCGAATTCGTGAACGAGCTAAGCAAAGCACCGATAAATTACATAATGCCAGCATTTATAATATTGGCGCATATATAAGCTTTGATTCTAAAGAGCAAGCAAGAGAGGCACTGCGTTTTGAGCGACGCTTAGAATTAGGACTTGAAGGGCATCGCTTTTTTGACTTAGTTCGTTGGGGGATAGCTAAAGAAACTATTGATAAGTATTTAGCAATTGAGGCTGTACGTAAACCTTACTTAGTCGACGCTGTTTTTACTAAAGGTAAGCATGAGTATTTACCTATTCCAAACCAGCAAATGATTTTAAGTGGCGGGTCGTACACACAAAATCCAGGTTATTAATAGTGGTGGGTTTCGGCCCACCTTTTAATTGTTAAGTTTTAAGAGTGATTATGAAAAAAATTATTTACTGGTCAGTCACTGTTGCTGTGGCTGGTTTTTTATTTGGCTTTGATACCGCAGTTATATCCGGTGCTGATAAACCTATTCAAGCATTATGGAATACGAGTTCATTATTTCATGGCCTATTTATTATGTCTTCGGCTTTATGGGGAACACTCCTTGGCGCCTTAACAGGTAATTACCCGTGTGATAAGTGGGGTCGAAAACCCACATTGATTTTAGTTGGGGTGTTATTTTTTATCTCAGCACTTGGCTCTGCTATGGCTCCTGAAGTTTACAGCTTTGCAATATTGCGATTTATTGGTGGTGTGGGAGTGGGGATTTCTTCAATTGTTGTACCAGCCTATATTTCTGAGATTGCTCCAGCTAAGTTTCGAGGACGTTTGGTCGCACTTTATCAATTTCAAATTGTATTTGGTATTTTAGTTGCGTTTATTTCTAATTTTTTAATCGCTGGTACATCCGCAATTGATTGGCGTTTAATGTTAGGTGTGGAAGCAATACCTGCCTTAGCCTATTTATTAATGATTATTAAGGCACCTGAAAGCCCTCGTTGGTTAGTGCAAAAGAAAAATGAAAAAATGAAAGCGCGTTCAATTTTAGTCACTTTAGGTGAAGAAAATCCTGACCAAGTATTGAATGAAATTGAACAGGACAAGTTACAGAACAATCAATCAAAACTATTTGGAGGTAGTTACAATAAGGCTGCACTATTTGCATTTTTATTCGCTGCATTTAATCAGTTATCAGGGATTAATTTTATTATTTATTATGCACCGCGGGTATTTGAACTTGCTGGACTGGACGTAAATCAATCATTACTTTCAGGCGCAGGAATTGGCGTGGTTAACTTATGTTTTACCATGCTAGGTTTATCTTTGATTGATAAGTATGGTCGACGGTCACTGATGTATATTGGCTCAATTGGTTACGTTATTTCTCTTTCTATGGTGGCGTGGGCGTTTGGTACAGATTCTGGTGGCTTAACGGTTGTTGCGTTTGTCTTTGTTTTTATTGCCGCTCATGCCATTGGTCAAGGTACCGTTATTTGGGTTTTCATTGCGGAAATATTTCCTAACAAAGTCCGTTCTAAAGGTCAGTCTTTGGGCTCTGGTACGCATTGGTTTTTTGCCGCTGCAATTACTTTATTTATGCCATTTTTCTTAGAACATTTTAGTGCAACTGAAGTGTTCACTTTCTTTACTTTAATGATGTTAGGGCAGTTGATTTTTGTTGCGTGGTTCATGCCAGAAACAAAAGGACGTTCTTTAGAAGCTATTTCATCAGATACCAATAATAAACATGGAGCATTAGATGCGAACCGTTAATTTAGTTTTAATTTCATCATTTTTGGCAGCATGTAGCATGACAAACCAAACTGAAAAAACCACCCATGAGGGTTTAGATAAACTTGGTAAAGAGGCGTTTCGTCCCGCTTTTCATTTTACTCCAGAGAAGCATTGGATGAATGATCCTAACGGTATGGTTTTTTACCAAGGTGAGTATCATCTATTTTACCAGCATAATCCTGATTCATCTGTATGGGGACCAATGCATTGGGGGCATGCGATTAGTAAAGATATGGTTGATTGGCAGCACCAAGAAATTAAGTTGTTTCCTGATGAACTCGGTACTATTTTCTCAGGCAGTGCGGTGGTTGATTGGAAAAATAGTAGCGGTTTTGGCAGTAAAGAAAATCCACCATTAGTGGCTATATTTACCTATCATGACGATAAAAAGGCTGCACAGGGGGCAATTGATTTTCAAACACAAGGCATCGCTTATAGTATCGATAAGGGTCGTACATGGAAAAAGTACGCGAACAATCCTGTATTGAAAAACCCTGGGATCCGAGATTTTCGTGATCCTAAAGTAAATTGGCATGAGGGTACCCAGCAATGGATCATGGTATTGGCTCAAGATGATCATATTGGCTTTTACAGCTCAAAAGATTTAAAAACATGGCAATTTGAAAGTAACTTTGGCGCTGATTGGGGCAGTCACGCCGGTGTATGGGAGTGTCCAGATCTGATTCGCGTGCGTATTGAAGGCACTGATGAATATAAATATGTTTTATTAGTGAGTATAAACCCTGGCGCTCCAAATGGCGGCTCTGGTACGCAATACTTTGTTGGCGATTTCGACGGTGAAAAATTTGTACTTGATAGCGATTATCAAAAAATGCTCACAGCAACGCCAGCAGTTTTCCCCCATGGACTTGATTTTTCTGACTTCAAAAGTGGTTTAAAAAATTGGCAAGTATCAGGTGAAGCATTCCATATAGTTAATGCTCAACCGTCAAATACGATTGCTAGTTCTTTTAAAGGTTCGGATAAGGCAATTGGCACGTTAACCTCAAAATCATTTGCGATCGATCACGATTTCATTAACTTCAAGATTGCAGGCGGAAAGCATCACAATAGTACTGCAATACAGCTGTTAGTTAATGACGAGATAGTTAAAACCGCAAGCGGAAATAATACAGGTACTATGACTGAACGTTCTTGGAACGTGAGTCATTTAAAAGGTCAGCAAGCTTATATTAAAGTGGTAGACAATGAACGAGGTGATTGGGGGCATATAAAAATTGCTGATATCGTATTTTCGGATAAAGCAGCAAATGAAAAGTATGAACCTTCGATATGGTTAGACTACGGCACAGATAATTATGCTGGCGTGACTTTTTCTGATGTTCAAGACGGTAGACACTTATTTATGGGGTGGATGAGTAACTGGCAATATGCAAATCAAGTACCTACAGAAGCATGGCGCAGCGCAATGACTATTCCCAGAGAATTAAAGTTATTGCAAACGCCAACAGGCGTGCGTTTGGCATCCCAACCTATTAAAGAGCTAAATAGTTTATTGAGTAAGACACAACAAAAGGCAACCCTAACTGGCGCAAAGAGCTATCAGTTAGATGAGTTTTTTACTGTTGAACCTGGGCAATTTAAGGTGAGCTTTAGTTTATTAAATACTGAACAAGTTATTGATATCTTGCTTAGCTCTGAAACAGGTGAGTACACTAAGTTACAGCTAAATCCAGCTCAAGGACAGCTTGTACTTGATCGCAGACAATCAGGTTTAAAAGACTTTGAAGATGGTTTTGCTTCTTTACAAACTGCGCCATTACAGACTGGGCTTAAATCTTACGATGTCGATATATGGGTAGATAAAGCGTCGATAGAAGTGTTTGTAAATAAGGGGGTTAGCTCTATGACCTCGATTGTTTTTCCAACATCTCCTTACGATAAAATACAAGTTAGTGCTCAGCAGTCCATATCACTGAGTGACATTCGCTTAAATAATATAGCAATAGAAAAATAACTTCCAAAATGGCTCTATATTAATATAGAGTCATTAACCTTTCTCCAAGGCTATGCGATATATGAGTAGCAATTATCGGCTATTAAGTGTCATTTTCTTTGTCTATTTTATGGCATGGTCTTTTTCTTTTTCATTATTTCCGATTTGGCTTAGTCAAGAGGTAGGCCTCAACAGTGCTAAAGTCGGGGTTATCTTTAGTATTAATTCCATCATGGCTTTACTCGTGATGCCTTGCTATGGCATTTTTCAAGATAGACTTGGTTTACAAAAAACACTGCTTTACTTCATTGCATTTTTTATGATGTTGATTGGCCCGTTTGTTAGTTATGTATACGCACCACTGCTACAAACGCAGTTTTACCTGGCTGCGATCTTAGGTGGTGGGATTTTTTCATGTGCATTTTTGGCTGGAGTGGGAGTAATTGAGAGTTATATAGATAAACAAAGTCGAATCACGTATTTTGAATTTGGTAAGGCGCGAATGTGGGGATCTCTAGGTTGGGCTGCAGCAAGCTATTTCGCAGGTTTATCTTATAATTTAGCGCCCAACTTAAATTACTGGTTATCAAGCATTGCAGCGCTCTGTTTAATTGGTTTATTAGTTTTTGTTAAAGTCGCAAAAAGTAACCACGGGCGAGTTCCTTCTCAGGCTTTTTCTTCTACACGACAGTTTAAGTCATTTTTTAAAACGACGGGGTTATGGCGTTTAAGTGTATTTGTGATCGGTGTAAGTTGTATTTATGCGGTATTTGATCAGCAATTTGCTATTTATTACACTTCTTTTTTTGACACCCCAGAACAAGGTCGAGAGTTTTTTGGCTATTTAACTTCAGCGCAAGTTATGCTTGAGGCTGCTGCTTTGTATTTAGCTGTAAAGTGGGTGAATTATTTAGGCGTTAAAAACTCGTTGCTGTTAAGTGGTGTATTGATGGCGGTACGAATATATTGCTCGGGGATTGTTAATGACTCTATCAGTATTAGCGTATTGAAATTGTTACACGCAATTGAATTACCACTTATGCTGATTGCGTTATTTAAATATATAAACATGCATTTTGACGCTCGTTATTCAGCAATGATCTATATAATTGGCTTTCAATTTACGACTCAATTGATGGCGTCAATTCTAGCTGTCGTGGTAGGCGTTGTATATGATCATTTAGGCTTTGCGCTAGCCTACCAGTATTTGGGTTTGGTTATCAGTGTGTTTATCGTATTGTCGTTTTTCACATTAAAAAAAGACGTTATTAAAACGAATCGCGAGCAATCAATTTAAATGCTAAGTGGTGGTGAACAATATCAGTGCGCTGCTCTATAAGATACTCCATTGCCCAACGTCCCATTGCAAGATGTGGGAGTGCCATGGTGGTTAAGTTCGGTTGTAATAACTGTGGAATACTGCCCCAATCATCAAAACTGGCAATACCAATATCCTTACCAACGACCATTCCTTTGTCATGCACTACAAAGTAAATTTCCAGCGCCATGGGGTCTTGACCACATATAATGGCATCGGGTTTAAACTCGTCTATCACTCGCGCGGCTGACTCTCTTGAGGTAGAAATTTCACTGCCGTCTGCTTGGCTAATAATAACCGATTCAATGAGCAAATCTTCTAATGGTAAACCGTGCCTTTTAAATGAATTTATAACGCCTTGTTTTCGCCCTTTAGCTGCAACTATATTCTCATTTAAGTTTAAAAAAGCAATTCGACGATAGCCTTTACGTATTAATGCGTCGGTAATATCTTCACCTGCTTGTTGTTCATCAGGTACAACACAGGGGAAATTATTCGAAGCAGGAAAACAGTTGGCCAAAATAGTGGGTATTTTTTTTAATTCATCAGCGATAATAACTTGGCGATGGTACATTGCTGAATATATAACGCCTTCAACACGATACTCTAAAAGACTTTCAATCGCTCTATCTATACTCGCTTGGGTTTCGTTAACATTGAGGATCAATAGTTCTTTATTTTTCTGCCAAGCAATTTCTTGGGCACCACGAATAATATCAAACGTATAAGGAACACTAAGTAATTCATCTGCGATAATAGCGTAAATATTTGATTTTTTACGTCGTGTTAAGCTTGCAGCGCGATTAGGTCGATAACCTAATTCTTTTATCGATCGAAGAATCTTTTCACGGTTAGCATCCTTGACCGTGGGATCATGATTTACAACACGAGATACTGTTTTAAATGAAACACCAGCGTGGGCAGCCACTTGTTTAATTGTAACCATACTAGAATAAGACCCTCTCTGAATAAAAAGAGTATAACAGCAGATTACGTTTTATTTATATGTTTTTATAAAGGTTTATCGTTGATATAAGCTATAAGTTTACTTAAATTGAATTAATAAATATTTGGAATTGTTAGAGCTTGTTTATTTTTAGAGATTAAATTTATAGCCGTATATTTGGTTTTTTCATGGTGTGTGGGTTATCCGCACAAATAGGTGATAATGCAGCATGAATGCCAAACATACACAGCCCTTTGAGTTCGTCCTCGGGGAAATTTTCCTTTTTTTATATAGATGTGGGAGCAGAGTTACCGAGTCTACTCGCTTACAAATTTCACACCGCGATTAAATTACTTCTAGATAAAATAAATTAAATATTCAAAATCAGCTGTTAACGAATTTGGTTTACTGTACTGAGTCTACTAACCATTTCCATTAGATCTGTAAACTATGTCGTTTTATTTTATATGATCGTATGGTTGTTAAAGTATATGTAAGCATTTGTTCTTTAATATCACAGTTGTTATCTCATAAATTCAGCGACAAGAATTCACTCACGTAAGATGCCTTATATTAGGCCAGATCTTAGGATCTCGCCTTTTGAATCTAGGATCTTATTACACTTTCGTGTTAGAATTCGCGCAATTTTTTGGCATAGGTAAGTAGCATAGCAATGATCTTAGATGATATTCGCGTTGTTTTAGTTAACACATCACACTCAGGCAATATTGGTTCGGCGGCTCGCGCCATGAAAACCATGGGTTTATCAAAACTGTATTTAGTTGACCCTGCATGTGAAATAGACAGCCACGCGAGTGCTTTGTCTGCAGGTGCTAGTGATGTTTTAGGTAATGCTGTTATTGTTGGTACAGTTGAAGAAGCCATTGCCGATTGTGCATTAACAATTGGTACAAGTGCACGTTCACGTACGCTTTCTTGGCCTATGGTTGAACCTCGTGAATGTGGCGAAAAACTAGTTACGGAAGCAGTAAATGGCCCTGTGGCATTAGTATTTGGTCGCGAAAACAGTGGTTTAAGCAACGACGAATTACAGCTTTGTAATTACCATGTATGCATCCCTGCGAATCCTGAATACAGCTCGCTTAATTTAGCGATGGCTGTGCAAACTCTGTGTTACGAAACGCGTATGGCGTTTTTAAATCAACAACCTAAAAAGGTTGAAGAAGATGACACTGTTTACCCAAGCTCAAAACAAACTGAGTTGTTTTATGACCACCTTGAAGAGACACTATTTAACACCGGTTTCATCATAAAACAGCACCCAGGTATTGTAATGACAAAACTACGTCGTTTATTTAACCGTGCTCGTCCAGAAGATGCAGAGATGAACATTCTACGCGGTATTCTCACTTCAATTAATAAGTCTATCCCTAAGTAACCAGAGTTCAGGTTAAGTAACTTAGGTATAGCGATTAGTTATAAAAACCAGTGGTTAAATAACTAGCTAATACTTGACTAAAATACTCAGGTAATTACAATGGCTGTAATACTTGACCAAAGAGGTCAGGTATTAAAAAATTTGTTAACTCTACAATTTAATAAGTAAGAGTTTTAAATCAAATTTTTATCAAGTGATAATACTTGACTAATTTACTCTGGTAATTAAAATTTGCACTCTTTGTGCAGGGGGCGTTATGAAGTTAACATCAAAAGGCAGATATGCCGTTACAGCGATGCTGGATGTTGCACTGCACACAGGTGTAGGTCCTGTAGCCCTTGCTGATATTTCACAGCGACAAGAAATTTCTTTGTCATACCTTGAACAATTATTTGCTCGTTTACGTAAAAATGGCTTAGTAAGTTCTGTTCGTGGGCCTGGTGGTGGTTATTTACTAGGGCGTGAAGCGGGCGTTATCTCTGTTGGCGATATTATTAGCGCCGTAGACGAATCGGTCGATGCTACACGTTGCCAAGGTGCCGATACCGGCTGTCAAAGTGGTATGCGCTGTTTAACACATAATTTGTGGTCAGACTTAAGCGCACGCATAGAAGAATTTTTGAATAATATTACCCTTGCTGAATTGGTGGAAAAATCAGATGTGAAAGAAATAGCATCGCGCCAAGATAACAGTATCAATAATGCAATTAAGCAGTTGGAAAACATTCAAGTAAGCTGTCAACTTTAAGGTTGACCTGCAGCGGAGAGAGAAATGAAGTTACCGATTTATTTAGATTACGCAGCGACCACGCCTGTTGACGAACGTGTTGCTAAAGAAATGATGCAGTGCCTGACAATGGACGGTAAGTTTGGTAATCCTGCGTCACGCTCACATCGTTTTGGTTGGCAAGCAGAAGAAGCTGTTGACCAAGCACGTACAGATATTGCTGATTTAATTAATGCAGACCCACGTGAAATTGTTTTCACATCGGGTGCAACAGAATCAAATAACCTAGCTATTAAAGGTGCAGCACAGTTTTATAAGAAAAAAGGTAAACACGTTATTACCGCTAAAACTGAGCATAAAGCTGTAATCGATACATGTCGTGAGCTTGAGCGCCAAGGTTTTGAAGTAACTTACATGGACGTTGAAGAAAACGGCCTACTTGATCTGCAAAAACTTGCCGACACAATGCGTGACGACACAGTACTTGTAAGCATCATGCACGTTAATAACGAGCTAGGTGTAATTCAAGATATCGCGACTATAGGCGAAATGTGTCGCGAACGTAAAATTATGTTCCACGTAGATGCAGCGCAAAGCGCGGGCAAAGTATTAATCGACGTGCAACAGCTTAAAGTTGATTTTATGTCGTTCTCTGCACATAAAGTGTATGGCCCTAAAGGTGTTGGTGCACTTTACGTTCGTCGTAAACCACGTGCTCGCCTTGAAGCGCAAATGCACGGTGGCGGACATGAACGTGGTATGCGTTCTGGTACACTAGCAACTCACCAATTAGTGGGTATGGGTACTGCGTTTAAAATTGCTAAGCAAGATTTCGAAAAAGATCACGCACACATCAGCGCACTACGTAATCGTTTAATCGACGGCATTATGGCTGATATGGACGAAGTATACTTTAACGGCACACAAGACCAATCAGTACCTGGCATTGTAAACATCAGCTTTAACTTTGTTGAAGGTGAGTCGTTACTTATGGCAGTAAAAGACATTGCAGTATCGTCAGGTTCAGCCTGTACATCTGCAAGCTTAGAGCCTTCTTATGTACTGCGTGCACTTGGCCGTAACGACGAATTAGCACATAGCTCAATTCGTTTTAGTATTGGTCGCTTTACTACCGAAGAAGAGATTGATTACACCGTCGAATTAATGAAAAACTCTATCGGTCGCCTACGTGAGATGTCTCCACTTTGGGAGATGCATCAAGAAGGTATTGATTTAGATTCAGTTGAATGGGCTCACCACTAATAGTGTGAGCACATACCCTAGCAGGTAATGAGGATAGAATAATGGCTTATAGTGATAAAGTAATCGACCACGTAGAAAACCCACGTAACGTAGGTACTCTAGATAAGAACGATCCGTCAGTGGCAACGGGTATGGTAGGCGCACCAGCATGTGGTGACGTAATGAAATTGCAAATCAAAGTATCTGCCGAAGGCGTTATTGAAGATGCAAAATTCAAAACCTACGGTTGTGGTAGCGCAATTGCTTCATCTTCACTTGTAACAGAGTGGGTTAAAGGCAAAACGCTAGACGAAGCCGCGACAATTAAAAACACTGATATCAGTGCAGAGCTTGAATTACCACCAGTGAAAATTCACTGTTCAATTTTAGCCGAAGACGCAATTCAAGCAGCAATTGCAGACTACAAAAGCAAACAAGCGAAGTAAGAAGAGAAACTCATGGCAGTGACATTGACAGATGCGGCAGCAAACCGCGTACAATCATTTTTAGCAAACCGCGGCAAAGGTTTAGGCCTGCGCGTTGGCATTAAAACGACGGGCTGTTCAGGTCTTGCTTATGTACTTGAGTTTGTTGACGATTTAAACGAAGACGATGAAACTTTTGCGGCTAAAGGTGTCACGTTAATTGTTGACGCTAAAAGCTTAGTTTACATTGACGGCACAGAGCTCGATTACACTAAAGAAGGCTTAAATGAAGGGTTTAAATTTAGAAACCCTAATCAAGCAGATGAGTGTGGTTGTGGCGAAAGCTTTACCGTTTAAGCTTAAAATATCTTTGTAGTATAAATAAGCCCTGCCAGTTAATGTAGGGCTTTGTTATTTTTGAAATTAATTTCTGAATTTTATTGGTTGAAGTTATGCGCTATTTTGAGTTATTTGCAATACCCGTTAACTACAATATTGATTTAGTAACAGTTAACAAGCACTACTTGGAATTACAGCGTACTGTACATCCAGATCGCCACGCGAATGCGAGTAGCCGTGATAAGTTAATGGCCGTGCAAAGCGCCGCCGAAATTAACGATGCGTTGCAAATATTAAAGCACCCAGTAAAGCGTGCCGAGTATATGCTGAGCGAGCTAGGCGTTGATATTCGTGCAGAGCAGCAAACCTTGCAAGATCCAATGTTTTTAATGCAACAAATGGAACTTCGCGAAGAACTTGAAGAGCTAACATCAGCAAGCGATCCTGATACTGCGATTGCAAATTTTGAAAAACAAATTAAGCAACTAAACACGCAGTACAGTGCACAACTTGCCGAGCAACTCGCAAGTAACGATGAGCAGCAATATCAACTTGCCGCTGATAATATTCGTAAACTGAAGTTTGTTTATAAGTTACGCGACGAACTTGAACGTATTGAAGATAGTTTATTTGACGATTAATTACTTGCTGCAAAGCGAGCAACACGAGTTTAAAGAGCATTATGGCATTATTGCAAATTGCTGAGCCGGGGCAGAGCGCGGCACCACACGAACATAAACTAGCGATTGGTATTGACCTTGGTACAACCAATTCATTAGTTGCAACAGTGCAAAGTGGCGAAGCCCGCACGTTAACTGATGATCTTGGCGCGGCTATGTTACCGTCGGTTGTTCGTTATCAAGCAGGCGGTATTACTGTTGGCGCAGAGGCAGCGCAAGCTGCAACGCAAGACCCTGCTAATACACTTATTTCGGTTAAGCGTTTTTTAGGTAAAACTCAGGCTGAAATAGAGCAAAGTTATGGGCAACTACCGTATGAATTTTGTGAGCACAATGGTGCGCTAGCAATAGAAACTGCGGCAGGTAAAATTAGTCCAATTAAAGCATCAAGCCATATTTTAGCTGCACTAAAAGCACGAGCTGAGCAAAGTTTTGGCAACCAAGAAATTTTAGGGGCGGTAATTACAGTACCTGCGTACTTTGATGACGCACAGCGCCAAAGTACTAAAGATGCCGCAGAGCTTGCTGGTATTAACGTACTGCGTTTATTAAACGAGCCAACAGCAGCAGCCGTTGCCTATGGTTTAGATTCTGGCCAAGAAGGCATTATTGCTGTTTACGATTTAGGCGGTGGTACATTTGATATATCAGTACTTAGATTACACCAAGGTGTGTTTGAAGTAATGGCAACCGGTGGCGACTCTAGCCTCGGCGGCGATGACTTTGACTCGCTCCTTGTTGATTACTTTAAGCAGCAAACTGGTGTGTCGGCGTTATCGTCTTCAGTTTTACGTTTATTCATCAATAAAGCAAAAGCGTGTAAAGAAGCATTAAGCCAATACGCTAAAGTAAACGTGGGTCTTGAGTTTGACGATCAAAAATACACAGTAGAAGTAACGCGCGAAACGTTTGACGAAATGGCTATGCCGCTGGTTAAAAAAACACTGCGTTCGTGTCGTCGTGCTGTAAAAGATGCTGGCATAGAAAACGAAGAAATACTGCAAGTTATTATGGTAGGCGGCTCAACCCGTATGCCATTAGTACGTAGCCAAGTACAAAGTTTTTTTGATAAAGAGCCGCTAACTTCAATCGATCCTGATCGTGTTGTCGCCTTAGGTGCCGCGCTTCAAGCCGACGTGTTAATTGGCAATAAGCCAGATTCTGACATGTTATTGCTTGATGTATTACCGTTATCACTGGGCCTTGAAACGATGGGTGGTTTGGTTGAAAAAATCATCCCACGCAATACGACGATTCCGGTAGCACGCGCACAAGAATTTACAACGTTTAAAGATGGCCAAACAGCCATGTCATTACATGTGCTGCAAGGTGAGCGTGAGCTTGTTGATGATTGTCGATCGCTTGCTAAGTTTAGCTTAAAAGGTATTCCACCAATGGCGGCAGGCGCTGCGCATATTCGTGTAACCTTTAAAGTTGATGCAGATGGCTTATTAAGTGTTTCAGCTATGGAAAAATCAACAGGTGTACAAGCTGAGATTCAGGTTAAGCCTTCGTTTGGTTTATCTGATGACCAAGTAGCTAACATGCTAAAAGAGTCAATGAGCAACGCCAAAGGTGACATGCAAGCACGTATGCTTAAAGAGCAACAAGTAGAAGCGTTGCGCGTAATTGAGGCGCTTAATGCATCACTTGCAAGCGATGGAGCATTGCTTGACGATACGCAACTAGCTAACTTACGCGCTGAAATTGCAGAACTGGTAAAAGTGCGCGAAAATGCACAAGAGCCTGGCGAGATTAAAGCAGCTATCGAAAAAGTCGATAATGCGAGTAGCGACTTTGCATCGCGTAGAATGGATGCATCAATTAAAAAGGCCCTTACAGGGCAGTCAGTAGACAACATTTAAGAGAGATTAGAATGCCACAAATTGTTTTTCTTCCACATCCTGAATTATGTCCTGACGGCGCTGCAATTGAAGCACCAACAGGCCAAACGGTACTCGACGCTGCACTTAAAAATGGTATTAGCATTGCGCATGCCTGTGAAAAGTCGTGTGCATGTACTACGTGTCACTTAGTGATTCGTGAAGGATTTGATTCACTTGACGAAAGTGATGAGCTAGAAGATGACATGCTAGATAAAGCATGGGGTTTAGAGCCTGAATCGCGCCTTGGTTGCCAAGCAATTATAAGAGATGAAGACCTAGTGGTTGAAATACCTAAGTACAATCTCAATATCGTTAATGAAGAGCACTAGTTTTTAACGATGTATATATTAAAAGCCGCTGTTTGATACAGCGGCTTTTTTGTTTGTGAATTGTATATGTGACGAGCAAAGCTCGTATGTTATTTTGTAGACGCACAGCTTGCTGGCGTGACGAGCAAATCTCGTAAGTTATTTTGTAGACGCACAGCTTGCTGGCGTGATGTGTTTTAGCTCAAGAGTAAAAATATAGAAGCTGCGCTTCTCACGTGAGCAAGCTCAACGCCTACAGCAAATTTAAAATTATATATTTATTTTGTAGACGCACAGCTTGCTGGCGTGATGTGTTTTAGCTCAAGGGCAAAAATATAGAAGCTGCGCTTCTCACGTGAGCAAGCTCAACGTCTACAGCAAATTTTAAATTATACATTTATGTTGTAGACGCACAGCTTGCTGGCGTGATGTGTTTTGGCTCAAGGGCAAAAATATAGAAGCTGCGCTTCTCACGTGAGCAAGCTCAACGTCTACAGCAAAGTTTAAATTATATATTTATGTTGTAGACGCACAGCTTGCTGGCGTGACGAACTTAAAACGTAATTTTGGAGGTTTATTTTGAGTAATCTTATTTTTTCAGACTCATTTATTAACGGCGAATTTTATAAAACTGACACGCGCTTTAGTGTTAACGATCCCGCTACCGAAAAAAGTATTGTTGAAGTAAGCGATATTGACGAGCAGGGTGTAAATAGCGCAATAACCGCAGCTCAAGGGGCTTTTGTTAAGTTAAAAGAGACGAATGCGACTGAGCGAAGTGAAACCTTGATGCGCTGGTATGAGCTAGTTATAAAGCACAAGCAAACACTCGCAGAGCTGATGACTAAAGAGCAAGGCAAGCCGCTCAAAGAATCCCTTGGCGAAATTAACTACGGTGCAGGGTTTATCAAATGGTTTGCAGAAGAAGCCAAACGTAGTTACGGAGATGTAATTCCGCCAACAGATGACTCGCATCGTTTAACTAGCTTTAAGCAGCCTGTAGGTGTTGTAGCTGGTATTACGCCATGGAACTTCCCTGTTGCTATGGTTACTCGTAAAGTAGCGCCAGCTTACGCTGCGGGCTGTAGCTTTATACTTAAACCTTCTGAACATACGCCACTATGCGCTATTGCACTTGCTTATCTGGCCGATCAAGCTGGTTTTGTTAAAGGTGCATTTAATGTACTGGTTTCACAAGATGCCAAAACAGTAGGCAAAATGTTAACCGACTCAGACGTTGTGCGTAAGTTTACATTTACCGGCTCTACCGGTGTAGGTAAGCAATTACTATCGCAGTGTGCAAGCACAATCAAGCGTACTTCAATGGAGCTTGGCGGCAATGCGCCTTTTATCATTTTTGATAATGCAGATTTAGATGAAGCTGTTGAAGGGCTAATGGCGGCTAAATTTAGAAATAGTGGGCAGGCGTGTGTTGCTGCAAACCGTATTTTTATACAGCGTAATATTATCGACAAAGTACTGTCAAAAATCACGCCTAAGGTTGCAGCGTTAAAAGTGGCAAATGGTTTTGAAGACGATGTTGATATTGGTCCGCTTATTTATCCTAAAGCCAAAGAGAAAGTGCAGCAGTTAGTACAAGACGCACTCGATAAAGGCGCGACGCTGATTGGTGATAATAGTGACTTAGGTGGCAGCTTTCAAAACCCATTAATAGTAAACAACGTCACTGCAGAGATGGATATTTACCACGAAGAAGTATTTGGGCCAGTGTTAACGGTTATTCCTTTTGATGAAGAAAGTGAAGTGCTTGCGCTTGCCAACGATGTACCATTTGGTCTAGCAGCATATTTTTACAGCCAAAATATTAAGCAAGTCTACCGAATTAGTGAAGGGCTTGAATTTGGTATGATCGGCGTAAATGAAGGTGTTATATCAAACCCTGTTGCACCATTTGGTGGCGTTAAACAATCAGGTTTAGGGCGTGAAGGCGGCCATCAAGGACTTGATGAGTACTTAGAAGAAAAGTACGTGTGTATTAAAATTTAATAACGTCTTATTTACGCGGTTTATTTGCTTATAACGCTTAATTTATGGGCAAAAAAAACTAACAGCTATATTGTCAATATGGGTACAAGTGATTGTAAACGTAAATCTTTATAATCAATTTTTTATTACAGTAATGTGGCAGATATATGATCTTTATCCTTTACTGTTGCCACACAAGGCACTAAATGCTACCTTTGGCAGTATATTTTTTGTTAAAAAAATAAGACAAAAACTAATAAAAAGTAAAAGGATTTCTATAAGTAGAAATAACCCCGTGTGTAAATGCCACCGTAAGGTGGCATTTTTTTGTTCAAAATTTAAAAAGGTTAATTTTAGCAAAATAACTGGTAGAGAATTTTAAATTAAGCATTCAATAATCAGATCTTTGGATAATAAATTTTTGCCTAGTTATAGCGTGATTTTCTTAACGTTAAATAGACTCTATATAAGCGAATTGGTATAACGTGTGAGGATTTTTAATTTTATTACAAACTGGTCTGTGTTATTTAAATCACACAAACCAGCTTTTGTAATAAATAGATCAACGGATAGGTGAGTAACCGGGAAGGTTATCGAGGTCGACTTCATCTAGCTGCTCAGGTTTTGCATATTCATTGATGTAATGTTTATACACTTCGGATTCAATAAATACTGCAAAAATGTCTGCATCAAGATGGTTCTGACTAACCATAGAGCCTAAAATATGCAAACATTCACTTACTGGTTTTGCTTTTTTGTATGGTCGGTCTACAGCCGAAAGAGCTTCAAAAATATCAGCGATAGCCATTAATCTAGCAGGTACTGACATTTGTTCTTTAGTCAATCCGCGAGGATAGCCTGTACCGTCAAGTTTTTCATGATGCCCTAGAGCATACTCAGATACATTACTTAAATGCTTTGGAAACGGTAAGATATCTAAAATATTCTTAGTTATATCCATGTGGCGCTTCATAATGTCACGTTCACCTTGAGTAAGCGTACCACGCCGAATCATTAAGTTTTCAACTTCATTATCAGACAGTAATGGGATTTTTTCGCCATTAATTTTTAATTGATATTGGGTTGATATTCTTTGGATATGCGCCTGTTCTTCCTCACCTAAAAACTCTCCGCCAACGTTCACGCGTTGTAATAATGCACGATCTAATGCGAGTTGTTTCAGTTCGGTATCAAGCAATCGTTCAAATTGGAGTACTTCAATTGGCTTATTTTTTTTCATCGCAGAGATTATTTTCTGCTGATACGCTATTTTTAAATCTCTGCTAATTATTTCAAATTTTGCATCGATAAATTTGATTCGATCAAAAATAGTTTCTAACTTTGTTGATTTTTCCATGACGTGGTCGGGAGTCGCAATTTTTCCACAATCATGTAGCCATCCTGCAATATCTAACTCATGGCGCTCTGCATCACTCATTTTAAATGTAGCAAGTGGGCCTTTATCTATTAGATGAACAGCATCGGCAAGCATCAATGTTAATGCGGGTACTCGTTTGCAATGACCTCCTGTATGAGGTGATTTTTCATCTATCGCCATGGCAATAGCCTCAGCAAAAGTTGCAAACAACTCTTCCATATCTTTAATTAATGCAGAGTTTGTTAACGAAATAGCACCTAAAGAGGCGAAAGAACGAACTAGCGTAACAAGCTCCTCACTAAAAGGAATATTATTATTTTCGTCGTCTTTTACATTGATAAGCTGGATAACGCCAATAATATCATCAGCATGATCTTTTAAGGGAATAGTTAACATTGACTGGGTACGATAACCTGTACGAGCATCCATAGCGCGAGCTGCGCTCATATCAAAAGGCAGTGCAGCATAAACATCAGGAATATTAATAACTTCCCCAGAATTAACCGCATGAGCAACAATCGCTGTTTTATTTTCTTTTCCGTCGATAAAAAGATCTATATTAGGAAAATCAACAGGCTTACCTAAACGACCGCCTAAATACAGATCCAATGATTCATTAATAACCGTTTCAAACTTAAGTTGTTTGTTATCTGTAATCGAATAAATAGTCCCAGCATCTGAATTAGCTATAGACATAATTACTTGCAGTATATCATCGAGTAATTTACTCGAATCTTTTTCGGTTGTTAACCTAACGCTGATATCAATAAAGTGATGCAGGTTTATTTTATCTTTGATGTGCTGCGGCATATTTCCACTACTTTTTGGTATGAATAAAGGCACCATTCCAATCCTTTGCGAGTGCTTGTAAATCAGTATTTTGAATTCGTTTGATAAAAACACCGTACACATGCGAACTAAACAGTGTAGTACTTTGTAATTCAGTAAATAAACTTAGTGCTTGCGGCCAATCTTTATTATAAAAATGGGTCATGGCGATAAATGATTTTTTTATTTCAGCGAATTGTTTTGTATCTAATTTATTTGTTAAGCCAATGGGCTCAAATAGCTGCGTTGCGGTCGTTTTTCCAACGACCTGCACTTTATCTATCAAGCGAAACGTTATATGTGGACATGCATTCATTGTTTCTTCAGCTACTAGAATAGCTACGCCGTAAAACTTGGTCAAGTTTTCAATTCTTGCACCTAAATTAACTGTATCACCTAGTACGGTATAAGCTTTACGATAAACGGATCCCATATCGCCCACATTCATATCACCGGTACTTAAGCCTATACCAATTTTGACCGCCGGTAGTTTTTGTTCGGCAAATAATTTATTAATGAGAGTCAGTCCGTTAATCATAGCCATTGCTGCTTCAACGCCGTTTTGTGCATGGTTTTCATCTTTTAATGGAGCATTCCAAAACGCCATCACCATATCACCAACGTATTTATCGATAGTCCCGTTATGATCAAATATTATTTGCGTTATTGAAGTAAGGTATTGGTTTAAGTACTCGCTTAATTGATGCGCAGTCATGTTTTCAGATAATGAGGTGAAACTGCGAATATCAGCAAATAATACTGTCATGTTTCTTTTTTCACTGCTTTGAGATAGCTCATTGCCTTGTTTTATAAGTTGTTCAATACGCGCAGGGGGGACATATTGATTGAACATAGATTTAATTTTTCGGCTGTGGTGCATCTCGGCGATAGAGCCAACAATAATGTAATAACCAGCTAATAATATTATGAGTAAGAGTGGCATTAATAATGGCAAACTAATTTTTTGTACTGACCATAAATACACGTTAAATGATATAACAGCTACCGTAATAGTTAACGAAAGAAAAATAATAAATCGGGCACTTCTGCCGTGGCTAAAAAGTGATAAAACGACACCCGTTAGCGCAATAATAAATAGGCTCGCACCTAAAGACCAGTTGGGCTTGGCTGGCAGTATCTCTGGGTGCATCAGTCCTTCAAATATATTGGCATGCACTTCAACACCAGGATATTGCATACCAACTGGGGTTGACCTTAGGTCAGCTAAGCCCACAGCTGAAGTACCAATAAAGGCAACTGTTCCTTCTAGTTCATCAGAGCCAACTCTTTGCATCAGCACATCGGTTGCTGAATAATAAGGGAAGCTATGTGCTCGGCCTTTATAGGGAATGAGTATTTGGCCGTGCTCATCTGTCTGAATCCATTTATCTTGAAACTTAATTCCTTCAAACAAAGTAATACCATCTAAAATATTTGAGCGCGTTTCAATTTTATTAGCAAGGACATACAGTCGAGCCACTTCAAGTGCTAAAGAGGGATAAAGTTTATCACCGACCCGATTAATAAGAGCGGCTCTGCGGATAAAGCCATCGTTGTCGCTATGCGCATTTATAAAACCAATACCAGCAGCGGCATTTTGTAATTGTGGGATATTTACAATAGCCCCCGAAAACTCACTTATTTGTGAGTTCGCATGTTCAGCATTTTGCCATAAAACGCTGCTTTTTTTTGGTGGACTGTGGGCTGCAAGTTGGTCATCGGTTAGTAAAAACCCAAGGGCGGTATCATTTTTAGCAAGTGCGTTAGCAAACTTGGTATCGGCGTCTACTTGCTGTTTAATTTTGGCAAGTGGTAAGCTATATTGCTTTGATAAGTTAGGTATTTCAGAAATGATTTGTGTAACTGGATTTACTTCAGGCTCGGCAAAAAATATATCAAAAGCGATAACAATAACACCTGCATCGGTGAGTTTTGTTACAAGATCAGCTATTTTCGATCTACTCCAAGGAAATCGACCTTGCTCTCGCATACTTTTTTCATCAATATCGATAATAACTACTGATTCGTCGATATGTCTAGGTGTTGCAGGTGTTGTTAATAAGAGCCGAGAATCATAAATGATGCCTTCCACACGATTAACTAATTTGGCTAATGTTCCTGTCGCAAATAACTCTATTGATGCAATGAATAAAGTTATAACGGCACCAATAAAAAAATGCCTGGAAATTATAGGCTTTAAAGATCTAATGGGCGTTTATCCTTGATAGATTAAAAATCAAAAACTCGTCCTTCTCGGCCGCATTCTATCAGTAACTTGTCACCGTATTTAGCTTGCAATGAGTTTTCTATTGCTAGAAGTTCATCATCGCTTCTTGCAGGGTCGTGGCTGATAATAACAATGTTTTTGATGTTCGCCTTTACGGCGAGATCGGCAACTTGATTAATCGTGCTGTGTCCCCAACCATGCTTAAGTGGTAAGTCGATATCTATAAATTGTGCGTCATGGATCAGTAAATCAGCGCCTTTAATAAAGTGAATCCACTCGTTGATATCGGTTCTTAGATCTTCTGGGGGGTTTAATTCATTATCAGTAACATATGCTACTTTCTTGCCGTCAGCGTTAACACAATACGCAGTACCGCCATCGGGGTGATTAAGCGGCGCAGTCGAAATTGAAAAACTATTAAGGCTAAATGTTTTTTTAGCCGACAATGTCGTATTTAGCGTAATATTTGCAGGTAACTCTTGGTATTTAACCGGAAATTGAGAGCCACTCATTTGTTTTAGTATGGCATCTTTACTTTCTTCGTCATCTACATTTCCAGCCACTATTGTTATATTTTGGTTAGATTGATAAATAGGGGTGAAAAAGGGGAAACCCTGAATATGATCCCAATGATTATGTGTCAGTAATATAGCGATAGGTTCCGCTTTTACCACTAAACGTTTACCTAGTTCAACAATACCTGTACCTGAGTCTAAAATAAGGGATTTGCCATTTTTCTGCTCTATATATACGCAAGATGTGTTACCACCAAAAATGTGCGTATGTTTTCCTGTTGAGGGCATTGAGCCCCTAACACCAAAAAGTTCAACTCTCATAAATTAAGGTGTAACTCCATCAACATAAAAATTGAATTTAGATGCACTTATATTATTAGAAGTGCCGTTATTACAGGTGCTGCTAACAATAACTTGGGTATCACTTTGTAAAATCATTGATGTAAATATTTGTTCATTTGCACATTGCTCGGCCTTGTAAAAACCAACACCGTTGTGGCCAAATGTGCCATCTAATACACCATTACTTAAAATGCGCGCTAACACACCTTTATTATTACCCATACCACTTAGTACAATGTTACCCATGCTATCAAGCGCGGCATCTTTTACCTTAGTGTCACCGGTTTGCGTTAGTATGTACTGGCCAGCTCCACCTTCAGCAAAACTAGTCTCTTTTATTCCTGCTGATGATAATTTAACAATGACAGCTTGGTTTGGCGTATTCGTTTCATTACCAATTAAATACAGATTATTTAAGGTATCAGCAAATATTTTAACTATTCTATCGTCGTTATCTAAACTCATTACAGAGTCTATATAGCTAAATTCGCGTTCACCATCAACACTTAGCTTTACTGCTAGTATCTGAGAATCAGAACCCGAAACAACTTTTCCGCCAATAAAAATTTTATCGCTATTATCAATGTAAACAGTTTTATAGGATTCGAAAGCGGTTCCAATAATTTTACCATTGTTACCAAAGTCGCTCTCCAGTGAGCCTTCTGGCGTTAACTTCATAACAAATGAGCTCGGTGTATCTGCCACTGTTAACGAGCCTACGGCAATAATATCGTTATCGTTATCCAGTGCTGCGTCAGTTAGATTGAGCTTCTGCGTCGTTACGGTTGTAGTGGCGTAAATCCCTTCTGTTGCAAAGTCTGTATCAAAATAACCATTTTGATCTACTCTTGCTACAAAACCTTCTTCATTATTTTCAGTTTTACGCGAACCCGCGATAATAAGTTTGCCATCATTTTGCTCAATTAATGCAAAATTAGATGTACTTAAGTCGATTGCAATTTGCTTGTGCCCACTTTCACTAAAGCTAGTGTCTAACAGCCCGGCAACGGTTAGGCGCGTTAATACTAGTTTAATTACGGAGCCTTGCTGAGCTGTTGATGCGATAATATATTTACCAGCATGGGTGCCATGGCTAAGCTGTATCACCTGCTTTGATTGATCATTAGAGTCAGTCCCTAAGTTGCTCAATGTAAGGTAACCAGATCCTGCTAAGCCAGTAAACAATGCCGCGTGATTGTCTATTGCTACAATAAATGGCTGACTACTTGAATCATCGCTGATGCCTGATACCCAAAGCGTATCGTTTAAATCTATTGTTGCAGCATTAGCTATTTGTTTACCGTTAATATCCGAAATAATATTAATGCCGTAGGTGTCATCAAGTGCCCCATCGGTTGCTAAAATACGCGTAGAAAACAGCTTTTCAGTCTCACCTTTCCCCGTTGTGCCCGATAAAGTAATTTGATTATTTATAGGTTCATATTTTACGCCAGTAATTTCAGCACCACCGTTGCCAGCACCTGTATTACCATCAATGTCATAAACGGCAATACCATGATTACCTATACTCGTTACCAAATCGCCTTTTTTATCAATAGCGAGAACAACAGCTTCTTTTTCACCTGAATGGCGAGTGGTATATCCGCCAACAAAGGCGGTAAAATCAGCTGTATTTAAACCGCCAAGTGCAAAGAGTTCATCGTCGGTGTTATTCCCAGATAAATCGATGCTAAGTGCATTATAATCATTAAAATTACCGTTATTTTCACCATCTGAAATAAGGTAACGGATTAATGCATCTTTATCACCGTTTGCACTGGTAACACTCCCCACAACCATAAGATCAGAACCATTAAAGTTTTTAATGGCAAATGCTTCATCATCGCGTTGTTGACCACTTACATCTTTAATTTTAGGGCTAGACGCTTCGTAAGCTAATGTCGAAATGTCATATTTTATCCATAAACTATCATCGTCATTACCATTAAACTGTTTGCCAACAGCTTGAATTTTATTGTCGCTAAATTCAAGATCATTAATAACCAGCGTACTTGCCATTTTAGTACAGTGAATACCTGAATTATTGTCACCTGAGGTGTTGCTTATCACGCCTGTAACGCTCATTTTTAATAAACATGCTTCGGTGTTGGTACCATCAAAACTAGAAAAGGCGATAAACAAGTCACCGCCACCTGAAATTATGGCCGTTGCTTTTTCATCGTGCCCTAAATCCAGTATTTTTATGCCATCTTCATCGAACTCATTATTGGCCGCACCATTATTAGTATATGAAGCAATGACAATATCTTGGTCTGTGTTTTGACTAAACCCAACAAAATAAAGATTATTATTTAACTCAATACTGTCGTTAAATTCACCGTTTGAAAAAACACTAGACAGCTCTAACTCACCAGTCACAGGGCGTCCAAAAGTTTCATTTTCGACAGGTATGAGGTAGTCGTCAGCATTAATTACATTAACAGTAATATTAATAGAAGTTGTTTCATTAGGAGTACCATCGTCGGCAACGGCTACTGTTATCAAATGCTGAGTCGCATTTTCATAATTAAAAGGGCTCGGGCCGCTTGCTGTTAATAGGCCAGAGCTGCTGTTAATGTTAAACAAACCTATGTCGCCACTGACCAGTGTGTAGCTTAAATTTTCGTTTTCAATGTCGCTGGCAACAATGGTGCCGACAACGTCACCGTCTGTCGAATTTTCACTAACACTAAATGTTTGATTTGATGCAGTAGGTGCATCGTTTACAGCTGTGATTGTAATCGACAAATTTGCCGAGGCAGTGCCTTGGTTTCCATCACTTACATAATATAAAACGGCTGCCACGCCATTACTATTTACAGCGGGTGTATATTGCAGTTGATTGCCAATAATTAATACCGCCCCTGAGTCGGCGGTTGCTGAGGTGATTGTTAAGGTATCTCCGTCAATATCGGTGTCATTGGCGAGCACATTAATTAATAGCGGGGCGGCATCTTCGGCCATTGTTGCTGTATC
>NZ_BADY01000073.1:0-38433 GCF_000241185.1 Pseudoalteromonas sp. BSi20495 | reverse complement strand
CTCCCTAGCTTAACTGAGCAAGTAGAGATCATTGAATATTTACAAACGGCGATGAATAAGTTGGATATGCTTGTGTCCAAATCTAAGAATACGATTCGTTTAAGTAAAGAACGCCGTACCGCCTTAATCTCTGCCGCAGTGACAGGTAAAATAGACGTCCGTAACAGGGATCAACCTAATGACTAACAATGTTACGCCGCCACTTGGGCAGTTTATTTTATTTGAAACAGACGAAGGCCAAACTAAGGTTGAGTGTCGCTTTGAAACTGAAACACTTTGGCTAACTCAAAACCTAATAGCTGAGCTTTATCAAAAGAGCGTACCGACTATAAATGAGCATTTAAGTAACATTTATAGTGAAGGCGAACTTGAACAAAATGCAACCATTAGGAATTTCCGAATAGTTCGAAAAGAGGGCACGCGAGATGTAGCCCGTGATGTAGCGCATTATAATTTAGAAGCTATATTAGCGGTGTGTTACCAAGTGCGCTCTGAGCAAGGCATTTTGATTTTAGGTTAAAAACTCACACGTTAAATAAGTCACGTATAAGGAATAATAAAAGTGATAGATACAACGCAAGAACGAATTTTTCAAGACGATATAATTAACCAAATGGTAGCCAATGGTTGGGTTGAAGGCACAGGCGCTGGCTATAACTGCGAAACCGCTTTGTATGAACAAGATGCGCTGGCCTTTGTTAAAAACACCCAACCTAAAGAGTGGCAAAAGCTGTGTAAGGTGTTCCCCAATGACCCTGAACGCCACTTTTTAGAAGCGCTGGTGGCACAACTTAAAAAAGCCGATATAAACGCCACAGATAAAGCCTCACGCACGTATGGTGTATTAGGTGTGTTGCGCCATGGTTTAAAAATTCGAAATGCGCGTTTTGAACTGTGCCAATTTAAACCAGAGCACAACCTAAACCCTGAAACCCTAGCGCGTTATGAGCAAAACACCTGCCGTATAGTACAAGAGTTAGTGTATAGCCCGTATGCGAATGCTGAGCACTTGGCAGCAACAGGTAGTAAAGCTAAAAGTTGGCGCATAGATTTAGTGTTATTTATAAACGGCTTACCCGTATCAACCCTTGAGCTTAAATCAGAATTTAAACAAGCGGTTGAAAATGCAATTAAGCAATACAAGCAAACCCGCCTACCTAAAGACCCTGCGACTAAAAAGACAGAGCCGTTACTTACTTTTAAGCGTGGCGCATTAGTGCATTTTGCTGTAAGCCAATACGAAGTGTATATGACCACTAAGCTTGCAGGTGATGACACCTTCTTTTTACCTTTTAACAAAGGCACAAGCGAAGGTGGAGCAGGTAATGATGTACCTGAAGACACTAGCCGTTATGCAACCGATTACTTATGGAATGAAGTGTTAGTGCCTAAAAATCTGCTTAATATTTTAGGTAGCTTTGTACACCTTCAAATAGAAGACAAGGAAGATTGGGAAGGGCGTAAATACAAAAAAGAAACGCTTATTTTCCCGCGTTATCACCAATGGGATGTAGTAAGTAAGCTTATTAATGCGGCAATTGAAGAGGGCACAGGTAACAAGTATTTAGTGCAACACAGTGCGGGCTCAGGTAAATCAAACTCTATTGCATGGACAGCCCACCAGCTTTCTACTCTGTATGACGAGCAAGGTAATAAACAATTTCATTCAGTGATTGTTGTAACAGATAGAACAGTACTTGATGATCAGCTGCAAGATACTATTTATCAGTTTGAGCATGCAGACGGTGTAGTAGGGCGTATTAATAATAAAGAAGGTGACGGCTCTAAATCTGAGAAGCTCGCCAGTGCACTTGAAAACGCTCAGCCTATTATTATTGTAACCATTCAAACCTTCCCGTTTGTATTACGTGCGATTGAAAACAGCACGAGCTTAAAAGAGCGCAACTATGCGGTTATAGCCGATGAAGCTCATTCATCACAAAGTGGCTCTACAGCTCGCCAGTTAAAAGAAGTACTAATGACTGAAGAGGCTGACGATGATGTTGAGTTATCGTCAGAGGATATACTCGATGCAACCGTTGCAGCCCGCCGTGGTAGTGCAAACCTTAACTACTATGCATTTACTGCCACACCTAAAGCAAAAACAATAGAGCTATTTGGCCGATTACCTAACCCAGAACTACCCCCATCAAAACAAAATAAGCCAGTGGCGTATCACATATATTCAATGCGCCAAGCAATAGAGGAAGGCTTTATATTAGATGTACTTAAAAATTACACTAACTATAAGGTGATGTACCAACTCGCTCAAAAAATAGAAGCGGCAGATGAAGAGGTTGATAGTAAAAAGGCAGCGGTAAAACTTAACCAATGGGTGCGTTTACACGACCATAATATATCGCAAAAAGTTAAAGTGATTATTGAACACTTTAAAGATAACGTAATGGGTTTATTAGGCGGACAAGCTAAAGCAATGGTAGTAACTGGCTCACGCAAAGAGGCTGTACGTTATAAGCTTGCATTTGATAAATATGTAGCTGAAGCCCTAGCAGAGCAAAAAACAGGTTACTCGACAATACGCGCTATGGTGGCATTTTCAGGCGAAGTTGAGTTTACTAAAAGCGATCCTGATAGCGCTGCATTTTTAGATAAAAAGTTTACTGAAAAAAATATGAACTCTGATCTTAAAGGCCGCGATATGCGCAAAGCCTTTGATAGTGACGATTACCAAGTAATGCTGGTGGCTAATAAGTTTCAAACAGGGTTCGACCAACCAAAGCTATGCGCTATGTACGTAGATAAAAAACTAGGTGGCGTTGAGTGTGTACAAACCCTGTCGCGATTAAATCGTACTTACCCAAGTAAAGCTGAAACAGGCACGTTTGTACTAGACTTTTTTAATGCCCCTGAAGACATATTAGAAGCATTTCAGCCTTACTACCAAACCGCAGAGCTTGCTGATGTTACTGACCCTCAGATTGTTTTTGATTTATTTGAAAAGCTGCGTGCTAGCGGTATATTTTTGTGGTCAGAGGTTGAGCAGTTTTGTGCAGCTTTCTTTACCAAGAACAAGTCAAACGCGGCGATAAGTAATATTATTCACCCAGCCAAAGAGCGTTGGCAAAAGCGTTACGCATCTGCAATTGAGGCGTATATAAAAGCCAAAGAAATGTTTGAACGCACCAAAAAGACTGAAGACGCTGTATTAATAGCTAACGCAGAAACAAGCTTTAAAGAGTGCAAACAAGAAAAAGACCGCCTAGAAATATTCAAAAAGGATTTAGGCAGCTTTACCCGCTTTTATGAGTTTATGTCGCAGCTGGTGGAATACGACGACAAAGAGCTGGAAAAGCTAAGCTTATTCGCCCGCCACTTACGCCCACTGTTACGTGAAAAAGTAGTAACTGAAGATGAGCTTGATTTAGACAACGTGGTAATGAGCCATTACCGCCTATCAAAAATACGCCAACAAGATATACAGCTAAAAGAAGATGAGCCTGACTATAAGCTAGAGCCAAGTAATGATGTGGGTAGTGCTAAAGCAAAGGATAAAAAAGAGGCGTTTTTATCGCAAATAATCGACAAGCTTAATGAGGTTTTCATCACTGATAACCTAACCAATAAAGACATGCTTAACTATGCCTATACAGTACGCGATAAACTAACCGAAAACGCCTCTGTAATGAGCCAGATTGCAAACAATAGCCCAGAGCAAGCAATGCTAGGTGATTTCCCTCAAGCGATGGATGACGCCATCTTAGGAAGCAGTGATGCACACCAAGAACAAATGATGCAGCTACTGTCAGATCCCACAAGAAACCAACAATTTGCGCGAGTGATATTTGATATGTTGAGCGGGTTAAATAGTAGAAAGTGATTTTCTGTATTTAGCTAAGAAAGCTGAATTATTTAAAGAAAGGTTTAATACTAAAAATATTTTAGAACACTTCATTATCAAAGTGCTTAACTGGATAAACCAATAGTGGGCTTTAGTCTAGAAATAAACTATACAACACAAACTCCGTATTGTATAAATGCTGTGCAGCTAGATCAAACATGACTATTTAAAATAAGGGAATTAATTATGATTACATTGGAACAAGTTATAATCAGTCGGGGTGATATTGAAAAAATTTACCGCGCAGAAAAAAAGCTGACGCTTTGGCGAGGGCTTCATAACTCTGAGGTCGACAATAAGCTTAATCCTTTATACCCCGATTTTTACAGTAAGAAGCTGCCTAATGGCGATATTAGAGCGCCTGATGTTACTATTATTAAAGAGGGATCTAAGGAAGTAGTACTTTCAGAGGAAGGGGTAGGCACATCTCTGGTAGACAAAGAAGGTATTTTTGGCTACAAAAACTGGGAGTACTTTGTAATCCCTAAAGGAACCCATATCCCCTCAGAATTAATAATTACCAAAGATCATTATATGGCAAGGAAAAAGTGTTGGCATTACTCAATATCTCCGAACTTTGAAATGCCGTTAGATAGATTCATCGAAGCTCTTGATAAGCTGGCATATAACGCTGGAATTAAAATAAAAGGAGCAAAACATGCCTAGCATTGAGGCAAGAACTCTATCAGTCTGCATCCAAGCTTTACAGGCTGCAATTAAGCATAATGATTTTTTATCTCAGTCTGAGACCGTAGATAAAGATGACTACGAAGAAAGTTCGTACATGTATGAGTTGGAGTTAGTGAAATTAATAAAATTGTATAAAAAAGCAGAAGAAAATGGAGTTCCAATTCCGCTAAAAGATCTGCTCAAACCACCTTTCGAAGAACTTGGCTAAAAATGATAGGGTAAGCTCAGCATATTTTGTGGCTTACTCGCTCTTTCTAAATATGTTACTAATGATCTAAATTGGCAACAGTAGCCATAATCGAGTGATAACTTGGTACTATGACTCTATACAGATATGTCTGCATAGAGTCATATGCCATCGTTATTTAGTAGCAATAAAGCTATTTGTGGCAAGCTAAAAACTCTACTTTAACAATGCTTTGAAATGAACTAGAAGCATTTTTCAACAGGTAATGGGACACTTTAGTTGTAAAAAAATGAACTCATTCAAACAACAATGCATGCAGATCAAAATCATGAGATTTTAATAGTCATGAAAGTATATAGAATTAACTGTAAGAATGACCAAAGGGGTATATTAGATTTTGACCCTTATTCAATGTATCAATCATTAAAAGGCAATACGGACACTGCTGAGGCAGAGTTTATGGTAAAAATTTTTGATTTACATGCCAATAATGATTCTATTCTTAATATATGGCCAGATGTTATGCCTATTAAGCCGTTATCTATTGATTATGATAAAGTTGATATTTATATCCAAGGTGGCTTTTTACTATTATCTAAGGAAGCTTATGATTACCTATATCACTTTTTAGATGAATATGGCGAGTTCCTTAAAATAGACGTAAACGGCTCAGAAATGGTACTTTTTAACTTGCGTGTTTTTGGGCAAGAAGATCTTGATAAATGTATAGAGGACTACTCTAAAGGGTTGAGAAGTGGCTTTAAAAGCTTTGCATTTATTGATTCAGATATAGATAGTAAGTTGCTATTTAAATCTAAGTTGTTAGATGGGATAGGGCTATTTTGTGGTGAAGAATTTAAGCAATTAGTTGAAGTGAAAAGTTTAAATGGTATTGAGTTTAATGAAATTAATTAGCTTAGTATTTCACTTAATTGTTTGAGCTCGATTTTGAGCATAATAATTATGATTGGCAGTAGTTTTATATTCTAAGTATGAGCTAGTTAGTTTTTCATATTTGAATACTTAGCTAAAAGAGCCGAAGTGTTCAGAGGACAATTTAAATCGAGAGTATTAATGAAAAGCATCAATTGGTTTACTGATGAACCTTCAGAGATAGGTCTTTATTTTGTGGCTGTAAAATATGGTGAAGGGGCTGGGACATTCGATTTTATAGAGTGGGATGGCAATAAATGGCTAACTAAATATGAAGGTAACGTTATTGCATACACTACACTGGAAGGTTTAATAAGAGATAGTAGTATAGAATGGCCAGAAGAAACTAAAAAAGTAGAGCTGAAAAAAGACCCAAATATAGATGTTGATAATCTATGGGAAGACATGTAGGACAAAAAGTTATAAAAGTTTTATTAAACGAATTTAGCGTAAAGATTCGAATGTGATATTAGCTTTTAGTACCACGGTTAGTACCTTCGGTTGCAGTTTTTGATATTAAAGCTCTTTTAAAACAGCGCTTTAAGCTTCCTGTTAAGACTCCCCCAGCTCCACCAATAAAGGTTTTTGAACTACAGATCTTCGTTTTTAGGATTTTATTTTTGACTAATTAACGTTTGTCACTTAATACTTGAATTCAAGTAACAATAAGTAATACCAATCCGCAATAATACTTAATCAATTTGAGGGATTAAATCTGGCGTTAACTGCGTAAAAATTTCTGATATACGACTACATCTCGATGCTGGATGCAGAGCAATGAGTGATAACAACTAAATAACGAAATTTTTGCCTTATTATCGATACGATTTTCTTAGCTCAAAATAATCTCTTAATTAAGCGAATTGGTATAATAAACATTAATTGATGCAAGGAAGTTAATTATGGCTAACTTAGTAATTTGCTGTGACGGCACATGGAATAATCCTCAACAAGAAGACAATGGTGCTCCCGCACCAACCAATGTCGTCAAGCTCTACCACGCGCTAGCGAAAAAAGATAATTCAGAAGTCACACAAAAGTTGTACTACCACCCAGGTCTTGGGGGCGAAGAAACGGGGCTAAAAGATTCTATAATTGATGGAGCTTTAGGTAAAAGTATAAAAAGGCATATTTGTAGTGCTTATCATTGGTTAGCGAGTAACTACAACGAAGGCGACAAAGTATTTATTTTTGGGTTTAGCCGAGGAGCATTTACGGCGAGGAGTTTAGGTGGGCTGTTAGGGCTTGGGCTACTTGATTTTAATAAGCTTGAAAATAACAAAGCGCGGTGGGAAAAGACCCACGGACATTTTGAAAACTATAAGTCAAAACTAGAGAGGATCCCTAAGAGTTTATATATTAACAATAAAAAAAGCTTACCTATTCATTTTATAGGCGTATGGGAAACGGTGGGGGCATTGGGTATACCAAATGACATGGAGCTATTTAACTTGTTGGATAACCCTGCGTCATGGCGTTTTCACGATACTAGTTTGGGAAAACATATAAGTATTGCTAGGCACGCAATGGCAATGGATGAGAAGCGAAGTAGTTTTTGTGTTACTCGCTGGAGTGAGAATTTAGTTGATCGAGACGTTAAAGAAATGTGGTTTCCGGGCGTACATTCCGATGTAGGTGGCGGGTATTATGATACAGATTTATCAGATATCGCACTTGAGTGGATGATAAAGGAAGCGCAGGAGAGCGGTTTATTTTTTCGGGATAACATTTTAAATCAGCTTAATCCAAATCCTTGTGGCGTACTTCATAATTCATTTAAAGGAATATTTGCTAAGTTTAGATCTCGTCCGCGCAATGTGGATTGTGTGATTACAGCAAATAATGAAAATTTCCACGAGAGTGTATTTAAGCGTCAAGAAATATCGCCTATTGAACATCCTGAATATTGGCCAACAATAAAATTAGAGGTTGGGGAATCGACGGTTGTTAATGTATTTGCTAAGCAACATTGGACTCCAACGTATATTTACATGAATAAGGGTGAGCGGTATATTTTTGACTCTGAAGGTGAGTGGCAAGATAGTAAAGATGAATGTGATTGGCTTGGTACAGAGGACGGAAAATTAACGGCGGGCGACATTATTCGATTTGCATCGTCTATGTTGGGAATGACTGAACGTAAATTTAAACAAGCAACGCAGAATCGCTCTACCGATTTTTGGGGAACTAAACGGGTAGAGCATATGCGATGGTTTATTGCTGTTGGGTGTATCGCAAACGATTCTGGTAAAGCGCAGGCGGTTACAAACGATGGTAGTCCGCACCCTCATCAGTATGAAGCTCTCTCGCATTATCAAAAAAACTCGAAGACGTTACAGATTAGCTCCTCGGGCTATTTTTATGCTTTCCCAAATGATGTGTGGTCTTTGTACCATAATAATCAAGGCTGCATTCAACTCAGGGTAACTCGAAAGTCATAGTGGCTAAAATATTAATGTGTAGCCTGTTTACTTAACTTATAAGCAGAGCTTTGAGGAGTCACTTCATTTTTCGTCCTTTTAGTGGCTTTTTCTATTATGTTTTCCAGAGGTTGAGTACGTACACACATAAGTACATTATTCATTGCTTGGCAAGTACCGGTTGCTTTTTGATTATGTGTTGTATAGGTGCACGTTTGGTTAAGGTTTTTGTTTTCACATGCATGCCAAGGTGCGGTATTACCATGGCCTGCGTGGCTAAGCGCATAAAATGAGTTGCCTAATGTAAAAATCACAATAACCATTTTTGATATAGTTAACATTTTCATGTTGTTGTCCTTTTTATTGTGCGGTTTCGCCTTTGTAACAACCAATAAACATATTTTCTGAGACGCTTGCTGCATGGTAATGATAGCCGCGTGTGTCGTCGTAATGTCCTCTGCATTCATCTAAATCAGTTGGTTCTGTATTATTGCTCCCTAGCATGGCAAAGATCCCAAAACCATCAAATGCATAACCTACCATTGCAGCATGTCCGTCTGATTGAGCTTGCGTTTGGCTACAACCTGCTTCGCCATGATAGTGGTAGCCTTCATTAAGGTTTATGTGGCCTGCACAATCATCAAATGCGGCTATGGTATAGGCACTTAAAATGGCATCTACAGGGGCTGGAGCAGCTAACACAACTCCATTAAGCGCGATGCCTATATTTGATCTACCAACACTATTTGCTTGGTTTGCGGTTACGGGGGTTATAGGTATTAAAAATGATTGCGAGATACCACCATTTACATACTCTATTGAACATTCTACGCAGTGGTTTTGGTATTGTTCTTCTACATTGGGCCTTGCCGCACCATCGCATGATGCATACGTATTTGTGATATTTACTTGTCCTGTGCTTTCGTCATAAAGTTGCCAGTGGCTATCATTATATAATGCGGGTAAATTTAAAATAAAATCACCGGTAATGTCATATACCTCGCCATTGCCATCAAACCAAATACCCGCTTCATCAGCATTTGAGGTAATAGTGTTTGGGCAAAAAATACCTATTTCATGATTTGCAGGTGCACCTGCAATCTCAATTTTATAGCATGATGTTTCATCGCCATTACTCAATGTACACAATTGAGTTGTTATAGCTGATACCAATGCACCACCTTCGAAATTAAAAGGGTCTACTTCTATTACTGTAGTCGTTGTTGTATTGGGTGAAGTATTATCAATAATAATCGCTTCTGTTTCAGTTGTATCTTTGTCGTTATTGCTACCACATGCTGATAATCCAATGGCTGTTACACTCATGAAAACAAGCTTTAAAAACTCTGATTTTAGTTTTATCACGTGATTAATCCAAATAATGAAGTGGGGTATAGGGTATTTGTTAAATGTGCAAATAAAGCGCAAAAATTAAGTAACATTACACGCAGGTAAAATGGCTGTTCAGGCTGATGAAAAATAGCAGTAGACCTTGGTATATTTAATCGCCATTATTATGGCTCTATTAAAAGCATGGTTTACAGATGGATTTATTTACCACTGATCTTATTTCGCCTCTGTTGGCGAGCGTTTTTATTGTGTTAGCGGGCTTCACTTCATTTTTTTCAGCTGCATTTGGTGCCGGCGGCGGGTTGATGTTGCTTGTTGTAATGGCATCATTTATGCCAATGACGTTGGTTGTGCCTGTACATGGGCTTGTGCAATTAGGTTCGAACACAAATCGGTTATTACTCACTTTTAAGCATATAGACAAAAAAATGTTTATTTATTTTACGCTTGGAGGGAGTGCAGGGGCTATATTATCGAGTTTTGTTATTGTCGATATTCAACTTGATGCTATGAAATTAATAGCGGGGCTTTTTGTAATTTATTTATTGTGGGGAAAAATCCCCAATGCGTTACAAAGCAGTTCGGTCGTGTGGCGTTTTTTTTCCGGCTTTGTTACCACGTTTATTTCTATGTTTGTTGGGGCAAGTGGCCCACTCGTTGGAAGTTGCTTGCACAT
Organism: Pseudoalteromonas sp. BSi20495; assembly: GCF_000241185.1. NCBI lineage: Bacteria > Pseudomonadati > Pseudomonadota > Gammaproteobacteria > Alteromonadales > Pseudoalteromonadaceae > Pseudoalteromonas > Pseudoalteromonas sp. BSi20495. Next base: position 28,318 of record NZ_BADY01000073.1, on the reverse strand, counting down.
GAGCAATTACAGCAAGCTGCGATTTACGGCGACGTTTTCTGGCATTATGTCGGTTCAACATTTATTTAAAGCGGGTGTATATGCAGCGGTTGGTTTTAGCTTTTGGCAATGGTTGCCTTTGGTTGGAGCAATGATTTTAAGTGGTGCATTAGGTACATGGTTGGGTGTTCGATTACTGCATCGTATACCGACAGAAAAATTTAAGTGTATTTTTAAATGCATATTAACATTACTGGCATTACAGCTAGCTTGGCAGGGCCTTGAGGTAATATTTAATTAACTTGAACTCTGGGCAATAAATCTATCTCAAGTAGTTATTTTAAGCGCTAACTGCGTTGAATTTACTTTGTTCTCACTGAAAGCTCTGGCTAGAGATAAATAAATTTAAATATTATTATGGTTCAATATGTTAGTAAATCCCTTAATCAGAGTTCTGGTTAAGGGATTGGTATTACATTGTACTAATTTTGTGGTTTTGTTGGCGTTTATTTAACAGCGGATTTGATAGGTTTGTCACCATCGAACAGTTCAAAAATACGGTTGCTATTTGGGCTGTTAGTTGCAATATGAAGTAATGCATTAGCAACATTTTCTCGGCTGATTTTAGCTTTGTCACTATCTTTAGGGCGTTCGGTTGTTACTGCTAACGATGCTTTTTCGTCGGTTAATGTAGCAGGGCGAATAATTGTGTAATTTAAGCCACTGTTAATTAAATGCTCATCAGCCATATGCTTAGTTACAAGGTATGGTTTTAAGTCGCCATCTATTGAGTCGGGATCGTCTGCACCAATAGAGCTAACCATGATGAAGTGTTTTGTTGAATGTTCACGGGCGTAGTTTGCAGCTTTAGTTGCTGCCCATAAATCAATTAAAACGGTTTTGTCGTCGCCAGTACTACCGCCCGAACCTGCAGCAAATATAACTTGATCGCAGCCTTTTAGCGCGTTGCTAAAGTCGCCTTCGAGATCTTGCTCTACAATACTTAAAAAAGGGCTTTTTAAATCACTTAGCTTGTTTTTATCACGCACTAGGGCAACCACATTTTGTTCATTTTTTAATAATAACTCAGTGGTCATTTTACCAATTTTACCGCTTGCGCCAATAATTAAGGTCTTGCTCATAATTAATTCCTTCTTAACTAGTACCAATTTTATTAAAAAGTGAATATTCTGGCGAAGATAGTAACTTACTAACGTTGTTAAAATTATTTATACAGATCACTCTATGTCATAATTTTTACTTTGTTATTAAGCTATTTTTCATCGTTATAATAAATCACTAATTTAATGCTGTTGGTATAAATAAATTGAAAAGTAATGTGCTGTGTAAACAGACCTTGGGGTAGGCGTTTATTTTTAAAGGGTAAATTTGAGATTAATTAGTAATATTAAATAAAATAACGTGGTTTAAATTGGATACTTAACAGAGCATGATAAAAATGACTATTTTACGTTTATTTTTCAATAATAATACTGATTTCTGGTCACATAATCACGTTGGTACAAACTTATTCTTACACTGTGTTTTTGGTAGTTATAGAAAAGGGTTCGATGGGTATTGTTTCCTTTATTATGTAATGGCGCTTTGGCTAGGGCTGCTAAATATTGCAAAAATTAAAAATAATATCCTCAGTGATAATACTTTCATAAATGCCTTTATATTTTATTACGTATTAAATCACGAACTATAAAGCGGGCAGGATGAATAGCTTGGCTAACACGCTCGCTTAACGGGCGAGGCTCATTGTTTAAACAGCTAATAAGGTGCTCTGCACTGAGTGGGGCACTACATAAAGCGCGGGCGCCAAAGCCGGTAAAAATATGTAGGCCTTGTTGTGGCTTATTAAGTTGCTCGTACTGATAGCGTTTACCTAAACGTAGGTTAGCAAAAGCCATAGTGTAATCACTTTGTTCGCACCATTGCCCTGCCATTGGTAGGTGATCTATAAATGTGCAGCGAACAGCCGCTTTTGCCGAGGTTATATTGCCAAGGGTTGAGGCAAATTCACTTTGCTGATAAAAGCTAAGTAGTTGCTCTTGGTTTAATTGGTTGTCGAGCGCGGTAACTTGACGGCTTTTAGTATTTTTTTCAAACGTTGCACCCATACAGTGATGATCTAAATAGGCTGGGGTAAAATACCCTTTATGGCATAGCACTGTTTTAAGTTTGCGTGATTGCTCACTTGCCTCAATATGTGAAACTTGCCCGCGTACGCCTACTATTGGTAGCGCTTTTGTTTGCTCAAATGCATCACTGTGCTCGCCTGCACACATAATTACATCACTAAAAGGACCCAACTGCTCATCATTCGTTAATAAAAACCAACCGCTGTCAGTTTTTTTAAGCTGTTTTATATTGCAGTTAAATACGCTTTTAAATGGGTTTATGCTATTTGCAGCGCTTAACATGGCGTTTACTAATTGCGGCGGGTTAACCCAGCCGCCTTGTTCAAAAAACACGCCCGAATAACCTGTTTCTACGCCGGCTATTTCGTCGCCTTGCTCTGCGGTTACGTTGTGCATTAGCTGGGTTGGCCATAGCTGTTTTTGTGCTAAGTTTTCATGTTTATCGGCGAGAGGTTTTTTTACTGCGTGCTGTAATACGCCGCACCAATCGTAATCAAAATTAAAACCACTGCTAAGTAAGTTGTTATATAGGCGTTTAGCGTATAAAAAGCTATGTGCGAATAATTCGCTGTGCGGTGAATTTTTAGCTTGTAGGTGAGGGTAGATAGCGCCTTGCACATTATGCGATGCACCCATAGCTGGTTTTTCATCTTGGCAGAATAATTGGCTTGCTATGCCTCGTTTAGCCAAACTATATAAAATGCAGCTACTGGCTATACCGCCGCCAATTACAGCCACATTTTTAAGTGTGCTTTTATCTTGGTTAAAATAAGCTGGAGCCGATTGTGAACTATTAGCTTGTTTGAGCTTTGCGAACAGTATGTTTTGTTTTTTGCTAAAGCCTTTTGTTTTTTGCATGCTAAAGCCTGCATCAATTAATCCACGGCGAACAAAACCTGCTGAAGTAAATGTTGATAAGGTTGCACTTGCCCTTGATATATTGACCATAGAATTAAATAAACTTTGCTGCCACATTTCGGGGTTTTTACTTGGCGCAAAACCATCTAAATACCAAGCGTCAACAATTCCTGTTTGCGGATAGCTCATTGCTTGTATTGATTCAAGTGCATCACCAAGGTATAAATCGAGAACAACAAGTCCATTGTCAAATTCGAGTCTGTGGCATCCTTCTAAATTAATTGGGTATTGTTTAGATAATTTGTTACTAAAGGCGCTTAATGATGGCCATGCCTGTAGTGCTTTGTTTAAATCGTCTATGTGCAGTGGATATTTTTCAAATGAAATAAAGTGTAAGCGTTTAACTCCATTATCTAATTGATTTTGAACTTGTTGACGTGCAAGGTGGTCAGTAAAGCGTTGCCATGTATTTAAAAAGTTTAAACCTGTACCAAAGCCGGTTTCGGCAATAACAAAATGTGGCTGGTCATGATTTTGTAATCGTGTATCTATATTGTTTTGATCATAAAACACATAATGGGATTCGGCCAAGCCATTGCCATCAGAAAAATAAATATCATCGAAGTCGCTGGCAACAGGAGTACCTGAGTGATTAAAGTGTATTTGCGCGTTTTTGATCATGACTTATTAAGGTTTACAAATAATATTTTTAATTATTTTACGTGTTTTCTTTGTAATAGTCTGGCGTTATTTATAAGCTAGCGGTTCAGAGTACAAGTGTACGCTAGAAAGCTGACCACTTAGGTGATTAAATTCGCGTAAAATAGAACACAATTGAGTATTAAGCTAAGGGAATTACCCATGAGAAGAGCTGTAATTACAGGTATCGGTGTTGTATCAAGTATCGGTAACAACAAAGAAGAAGTATTAGAATCGCTAAAAACAGGTAAGAGCGGTATCGCTTTTAACCAAGAATTTGCTGATTATAAGTTACGTAGTAACGTATCGGGTAAAATTGATATTGATGTTAAAGCCCATGTTGATCGCAAAGCAATGCGCTTTATGGGTGATGCTGCTGCTTATTCTTATATTTCGATGACACAAGCAATCGAAGACTCAGGTTTGTCTGACGAACAAGTATCTAATGAGCGCACGGGTATTATTGTTGGCTCTGGTGGCGGTTCGTCTAAATGGCAAGTAGAAGCCGCTGATATTTTACGTGAAAAAGGCGTAAAACGTGTGGGGCCTTATATGGTGCCACGTACTATGGCAAGTACAACTTCTGCTTGTTTAGCAACCCCTTTTAAAATTAAAGGTGTTAACTATTCAATTAGCTCAGCATGTGCTACGTCGGCGCATTGTATTGGTAACGCGGTAGAACAAATTCAACTTGGTAAACAAGACGTTGTATTTGCTGGTGGCGGTGAAGAATTACACTGGACATTAGCAATGGAATTTGACGCTATGGGCGCACTTTCTACTAAATACAACGAAACACCCGAAAAAGCATCTCGTACATATGATGCAAACCGTGATGGTTTTGTTATTTCTGGCGGTGGCGGTATTGTTGTAGTTGAAGAACTTGAACATGCCCTTGCGCGTGGCGCACACATTTACGCTGAAATTGTTGGCTACGGTGCAACATCAGATGGCTACGACATGGTTGCTCCATCTGGCGAAGGTGCGGCACGTTGTATGCGCCAAGCTATGCAAGATGTAGACAGTATTGATTACTTAAATACTCACGGTACATCTACACCTGTAGGCGACGTTAAAGAGCTTGGTGCAATTCAAGAAGTGTTTGGCGGTAAGTCACCAATGATCAGTGCAACTAAAGCTATGACAGGCCATGCTCTAGGTGCTGCGGGTGTTCACGAAGCAATCTTTTCATTATTAATGCTAGAGCACAGCTTTGTAGCGCCTTCAATTAATATTGATGACCTAGATGAGCAAGCGGCTGGTTTAGATATTATTACTGAACGTCGTGATGTTGAACTCAATACGGTTATGTCAAATAGCTTTGGCTTTGGTGGCACAAACGCGACTTTAGTAATGAGTAAATATAAAGGCTAATTGGTTCTACTTAGTTTTTATATAATTTATAGCCGCTCACTTTATAAGTGAGCGGTTTTTTACTTAAGAATTTATAAGTTATTGCGATTGTTTTTCGTGCTTTTTATTAATAATCATTTGTAGAGGGCCTATGCAGTTATTTACAGAACGATTAAAAATGCGGCAATTGAGTGATGCTGATTGGTCTGTTTTTTTGCAGCTCCATCGTGAACCCGACGTGCTTGAATATTGTTTTGACATGCCAAAAGAAGTATTTGTGAGACAGCGGTTTGAGCAGCGCTTACCTATTTGGGATCCAGATTCTCGCCATCCATTATGCTTTGCTGTTATAAACAATGAAACACAGGAGGTTATAGGTGTTACAGGTTTTACTTATGATGGAATAACTGCCGAACTAGGGTATTTATTTTTACCAAAACACTTCTCTAAAGGGTACGCAACTGAGTCGTTAAGAACCGTAATCGAATGGGCGTGGCAAGAATGTGGTATCAAACAGTTTAAAGCTGTGGTGACACGGGGTAATACAAGCTCAGAAAATGTATTGAGCAAATGCGGATTAACACAGACAGATGCTATACCTCAATCACATATTATTGCTGGTACGCGTTATGATGATTTAATTTACACACTCAAAGTCTAATACCAATGCGCAATAATACATAATCAATTTGAGGGATTAAATCTGGCGCTAACAGCGTTAAACATTCTAAGTTATAAATTTATCAAGGCTATTAAACAGCCCAAGACTGGAAGATTCTAATCTTGAAAGGTTAACAACGTTAGGTGGGTTTATTGGGCTAGAAAGCTAGCCCCTAATAGAAGTAGACGTTTACAAATGCTGCTCTATTGTTTTGCGATCTTTTTCTGGCATGTTTTCCACGACTAAATTAAATGAATTATCGATCATTCGTTCTATTTCGCCTTGTGGAATCGAACCATCTAAAATAACAGTATTCCATAACCGTTTATTCATATGATAGCCTGGGATCACTGCAGGGAAAATGTCGCGTAACGAAAGTGCTTCATCGGGATCGCACTTTAAATTAAGCCACCAAATAATTTCTCCATCGTCATTTGTTTCACCATCATTGCCAACGGCAAGAGTAGCAAACATTTTATGATTCACTTTATAAACATCAACCTCTTGAGCAAACGGTTTTGTAACTTGAACAAGTGGCTTTTTAATTAAATACTCATGCACTCTTATTTGGTCCATGATCCATTCCTTGAAGTCATACTCGGTACACATACCATAGCATTATTTTATTAGTTTTGTGATACGAAATATCGATTGTCTTCATTTTTTTTAGCATTAATACACTGAAGTATTGGAAGTTATTTATATTGATACAGAGATAAACCTTCTAAATACAAAAATCAGCCTATGAGATATTATACCAACCCGCAATAATACTTAATCAATGTGTGGTATTAAATCTGGCGTTAACGGCGTTAAAAACTTCTGACAAAGAGCAACTAAATAATGAATTTTTACCTTGTTACCAACAAGGCTTGCTTACCTAAAGTAAACCACTTAATAGGCTAAACTGACTTTGGTAAAGACGAATAGGCAATGACAGCGGCATCACGTTGAGCGAGATCTGGTTCAGTTGTATTTTTACTATAAAGAAGGCAAAACTCTGTGGGATCCCCTTTGGCTGTTAAGTAATATTCATGAGTGAATTGTAATAGAACTTCTTTCCAACGCTTTGTAATTGAATCGGGGGCGCTTGGTAAAGAATTTAAAATGAGTTTCGATTCTTCAAAATTACTATTAATTGCAACATTCAGCATGTCATCGTTAGCAGCCGCCAACCAACTAGATCCATTATTACCTACGCAAAGCAATGGCATATAAGGTGCTAGAGCTGGGCACACATCATTTTTGTATATTTCGACTTGCCAGTATGGACGGGCTATTTTTATAAACTGAGTAAAACTTTCAATTGTTGTAAATTTGGATGTTGCCAAAGGTAAAATTTCGACTCTTGGCTTATTTGCATTAACGGTGTCATTGGCAACATCGATATACCATGGCCCGAATATGAGTGCGTTTTGAAAGTATTCATCTCGTAATGACCCCCATGCTTTTTTTAAATCGGTACCTTGGTTAATACGCTTTTTTAATAAGCACAGACCCGGTTTATCTGTTTGTGGTAGTTGTGTTTGCAATAATGAAAACACTTCATCGCGAATTTCTCTACAACGCCCTATTGGGTAGGGTTTATTGGCAAAATAAGGCATTTTAGGCGCAAGTGTTAAATCGGCAATTAATCTAAGTTGTGCTAAATCGTTGCACAACATAGTTAGCTGCTTTGGCGTAAGGCTGTTATTAAGCACTCATATTCCTTATAAAATCTACTGCGACTATTTTAGCTGAGCTTGTGTATAAGCGTCATTTCTTAGCCACCTTAACATGTTTGGATAACCGTTTGGGTGATTGGGCTGTTCACACATAAACCATGAATATAAAAGAGGGTAACCAAAACCAGTGCTGTTGGTAAAGGCCTCGATTAAGTTATCAGATGCCCCTTTATAACCCTGTTCATGAAATAAAATATCCGGGGCGATATTTAAATAGCAAGCTGCTGCCCACGACCAAGCTATTGCAGTCATTTCTTCGGCCGCTTGATGATCATGGTTTTTCATATCCCCTGTTAAACAAGTTCTTTTCGCTTCTGAAGTAACTGCAATATGACCTGCTTCATGAAGAATATCACCTGGGTATAACAGTTTTTCTAAATCAAGTAATAAAGTGCCTTGTTCTATTTTAAGGCCGGGTAAAAAAGTCTTTTCGTGTAACGTTTCATACCGGTGGTTTATACCTATATCAGTAAGAAAGGCTAAAATATTTTCAACCTCAGTTAACTGCTTATCTGTATTGTGTTCAGTGCTAATAGTCATAATGATTTGAGATTACTGTTAGTGACTAGCCAATGTTCAAATTCTTCAATACTTTGGCTCTGATAAAGTGCTGCAGTTGTTTCATGGTATGGCAGCGTTAATGAATCTAATAGCTCTGTCCATAATGCCCATTCATCGTCGGTAATACTAAATGAGTGACCGGATTTAGTTGCTTGTGCACGCTCAAACATACGCTTTACACCAGGCAATTCCAAGTTATTGAGATCTGTAAATCTTGCCAATTCAGTTACCGTCTTAATGATACTTTTTATTGGGAATGTAAATATAAAGTCTGCACTGTTAGGTGTTATGTATTCATAATGAATAGCTTCACCACCACGAAGCTGCGCATCATGAGGTAAAAAAGTCAGCGGTATATTCAAACTACATTGATTTTCCGTTAGTTTATGGTGTTTGTATACTTGAATGTCGGTTGTTAGCTTGAGTCTGTAATTAGTATCAACGCCATTTGGGATCAGCATACTGCCTTTAAAGGTGGATGTATCCCCTGCATTTAAACGCCTTGCTTCGTCGATGTTTAAGCAATAAAACTCTTTTAGGAGTATGTTAGTGGTAATACTCCCTTCTATAGACATTAAAGATTTAAAAGGTGTTAGCCATGCCTTTAAAGAAACATTTTGTGGGATTAAGGTGCCAGTATTATGCAAGTATTGGCATAAATGAGAGAAAATGAACACTTGAGGCTCTCGCTTTAATAGCGCTGTCATAGTTTCTGAAATAATGATGTCAAATTGCTGAGAGGGGGGCGCTTGCCAACAAGTTGCGTCATCACATGTAATTGCAACAATGTTTTGGGTGATTGAAAAGTGCTTTACTAGCTTTTTAATTGCACTGATGTTTTCTGGGTGAATGTCAATGAGTGTGACTTTTATACGTGAGTTTGTGGCAAGACTTAAGTAAGGAATAAGTAACGTGCCATAAGGCCCCGTACCAGCATAAAGAATATGAATATCATCAGTCTTTGCCTTTAAACGTTCTTCAATGGCGAGCTTAATACCTTGCATAAATATTTGTGTGCGAAGAGTCTCTTCAGTGCATTTAGCTGCTTGTACAGGAGAAATTGCAACGCCTTGGGACGTATTTTCATCATTCCAGTCATTCATATCTAAGTCAGTTGAAATAGACGTAATATTCCCTAAGTAATTTTTTTAAATCGTTGATAAAAGGCTTCATCAACCCCGCATCGGCTGGCTCATTTAGCAAATGTGTAACCGCATTACGGTATCTGTTCAGTAACTCAGTATCCATATCGCTCCCTGTATTTAGCTAAAAAAATCGTTGCTCGCAATAATATAGCACTCTATTCTAATAAAGTTTAGATTGTGTTAATAAATCAATTTAAGGAGTTTTACTTGCCTAAAATCAGGTAAGGAAAAGGAGTTATTATGCAAAATGAGTTGATAGTAAAAGTGCCACCTCCGCACACAATAACGCAGAGTACACTTCCTTGTTATAAAGAAACTGGGCGCTTAGGTCTATTTCAATTAAAGCGAATGTGGCACAAAGTACAGTTACAAAAAAAAGGCTGTGCGGATAAAAAAATAATAGAAGATGAATGGTCGCTTGATGTCATGATTATGGACACTTTAGGCTTAGGGCTCACACCGACTATAGAGTCTATTTTTGCGAGTGATAGTTTTTTCGAATTTGAAAGTTGGGTAAAAAAAACGCATGGTAGAGCTATTTCAAACGCAAAAATAAATCAGCTTAATAAAAACATTGTTTCATTTTTTGAGAAAACAGACATAAAAAATGAAACAGTATTAGTAGAGACGCCTCGTCACTATATTTTAACGCCAGTGCATTGGCAAAGCTGGGATGATAATGGTTATGTTATTATTCCAGAGTTGGTGTCAAAAAAATTATGTGAAGACGTTTGTAATATGCTTTATGAACGTTTGAAAATGGATAAAAACAACCCCGCTTCATGGTATAGCTGTCATGCGCTTAAACAGGGGGTTATGGTACAAATATTTAATGATATAACCATGCAAGTTATACGTTCTCTTCCTCAAGTTCGAGATGTTTTTGAGCAACTTTGGGGGAGAAAAAACTTAATAGTAAGCACTGATAGGGTTAGTTTTAATCCACCGCAGACAGAAAGTTGGCAGTTTCCTGGGCCAAATCTTCACTGGGATATAGACTTTAATAAACCACTCACCTTTGCAACGCAAGGGTTACTGTACCTTACTGACGTTGCCGCTGAGCAAGGTGCGTTTAGTTGTGTACCTGGCTTTCATAAAAAAATAGATGACTGGCTAGCTAACCTACCTAAAAATACTAATCCACACTCTTTTAATTTCGATAAATGCAACAGCACTCCATTAGCGGCAAAAGCAGGTAGCTTAATTGTTTGGCGAAATACATTACCTCACGGTAGCTGTCCAAATAAGGGAAGTAGGCCTCGTATTGTACAATATATAAACATGACGCCATTAAAAATAAGTAGCTAAAGACTCGCTATGAGTAATAAATAATGCAGTGTAATAGAGTGTAATATTTTTTATCTTTAACTTGTGCCAAACTTATAGGTAGTTTGTTAAAAATAAATTGATTGGCTTTAGGTTTTTAACACAAGGCATTGATTTTTAAAGAAATATATCCATAAAAGTTGCGTTCTATACCTTATGGACTATTATGTTGTCTGAATCTAGTGTTAATTAATGACATAATTTTATATTGTAATAAAAGCTCAAAGGAATGTTTAAGTATGAAAAAACATAGTCTACAGCTTACGCCGTGCTCACGGCGTACAAAACCAAAAATCAATCATTTAAAGCCTTTATTTAAAATGCAATTAGAGTCATGTGCTAGAGCCGTTATAGCAAGTGAAAATAGATCAACATACGGCAACAATATAAATACAGAAATCGATTTCATACCCACCCTGTACACACTTTTTTTAAGATTAAATACTTGTTCATTCTCTTTGTTTGGGAAGAAATAAATAATGAATGATGACATATTTATTTCTGAAGTTGTTAATGCCGATGAAAATATAACCTCTCCAGTCATTTTGTTTGCCCAGCTTGATATATTTTATAATATAAAAAATATGGCAGACGATTTAGTTGTAGCAAAAAAATTGGAATGGGTTGAACATGTTAACACTCAATGTTATCAGGGCAGTTGGGATGTATTGCCTTTAAGAGTCCCTGTAGAGCACGCTGATAAACATGTGATTCTGCAATCTTTCGCAATTGAACCTAGCTCAGATTTTATCGATGGCGACCACCTTCAATATTTACCTTATGTTCGTGAATTATTGTCACAATTTAAATGTGATATTTTATCTGCACGGCTTATGCGTCTTTCCCCTAACTCTTTGATTAAACCCCATCGAGACCTTGGATTGAGTATTGACCTATCTGCTCAAGCACGTATTCACATTTCTCTAGAGGCATCCGAACATGTTGAGTTTTTAGTAGATTGTTTAGAAGTTCCAATGAGTCAGAACAGCTGTTGGTATATAAATGCCGATGCAGAACATTCTGTAGTAAATAACGGCGATACACCAAGAATCAACCTTGTAATAGATTGCAATGTCAATGAGTGGCTATTGAGTTTAATCATAGAATCTAAAAACAAAGAATATTGCTGTACAAATCAAGCTAAGGAGATAAATAGATGATGAAGCTTAATATCCCAAAAGGCCTAAACATAAGACCGTCAAATGCAGCAGATAAACCATTTTTAGAAAAACTGCATAGTTCAATGCGACAAGATTTACAGTTAATTGACGGTGAGAAAGATTTTGTAGAGTCAATTGTAGAAATGCAGTTTAAAGCACAAACCCAAGGGTATGGAGATAAGTTCCCCAATGCAATGTACTTCGTTATTGAAAAGCATCATGAGGCGATAGGTAAAGCAACAATTGATTTTGGCCCAAATGAAATTCGAATCGTCGATATTGGCTTTTTACCAAGTGCGAGAGGGCATGGTTTTGGCTCAGCGATAATCCGATCGTTTCAAAGTGCTGCACTACAATCTGGTGCACCTTTAACACTGACCGTTGAGCAGCGTAATTTTGCTGCTAAGCAGTTGTATGCGCGTTTAGGGTTTCAAGTTGAATCAATTAGCCCGCCATATGAGTTTATGGCGTGGTACCCGCACCCAGTGAAATTAATGAGCGGTGTGTAACTAAGTAAAAGTAAGCATAGGGGTTTAATATGGAAAAATTTACGTTTGAAAATGTTGAAAGTGCACAAGGGTCAGTTGTCAAAGTTGTAGGCCAAAATGGTGAAGTAGAGTTAGAAGTTTCATCGGTTACAAAATCAAAACTTGATGGTGACGAATGGAATGCATTTAGTGTGTTGTTAAACGGCAAGACCAATGAGCCTCTAAGCCAAGGTACCTATAAGCTCGAGAATGAGGCCTTTGGTGAAGCTGAATTGTTTTTATCGCCAAATAGTGAAACTGAGTATGAGATACACATTGCTCAAAAGAGATAGTTGGCGTGTTAAGTCAATTAATTAAGTAAATTATCACGTTTAAAAAAGTGAGTAAGGAGATTTATATGGCTGATCCGTTTACGTCAGAAATACGGCCTTTTGCGTTTAATTTTGCGCCTGAAAATTGGGCATTTTGCAATGGGCAAGAGATACAGGCTACCCAAAATGCCGCTTTATTTGCATTACTAGGCACCCAGTTTGGTGGTAATGGGGTGAGTAATTTTAAATTACCGGACCTACGAGGGCGAACGCCAATCGGGCAAGGAATTATGAAAAGTGAGCCAAGTAGACTATTCACGGCAGGTGATCAGTATGGCGTGGAAAATGTCACGATCAGTGTCGCTGAAATGGCTGGCCATTCTCACAGTGTGCAAGCGACCAGTACCGAGGCAGTAAGTATCCCAGCTTTTACAGATAGAGTGTTTGCAAGTTCTAAAGATCTCAAAGGTACTGCTACTGAACCATTTACGTATAACTCAGCGGTAAATCTGACTGGGCTGGCGCAAGACGTTGTTTCTAGCGCGGGTGGTGGTCAGTCGCACACTAATATTCAGCCTTTGTTAGCACTGAATTTTTGTATTGCGCTTGACGGTATTTTCCCAGCAAGAAATTAATAAGGAGAAAGCATGTCTGAATCATTTATTGGTGAAATAAAAATGATGGCCACGACCTTTGCACCGCGGAAATGGGCAATGTGTAATGGCACCATTATGGCGGTAAATCAAAACCAGCCTTTGTTTGCGCTTATAGGTGCGCAATACGGGGGAGATGGACGCTCATCGTTTGCGCTACCTGATATGAGAGGGCGTATCCCCGTTCATTTTGGTCAAGGGCCGGGCTTACAAAACTATCCACTCACAGCTAAAGTGGGTGTAGAGGACGTTACCTTACAAACGAGTCAAATCCCTTCGCATACTCATAGCTTACAGGCAAGTAAGAACAGTGCAAACGCATCTACTGCGATTAGTAATGTGCTTGCAAAAAGCCCTCAAGGTGAATTGGCGTATTTAAATGGAGCAGTAACAGGTGAAGTACAAAAAATGAGCGAGTCAGCTGTTAGAACTGCCGGAGGTAATGCGTCGCATAATAATATGATGCCTTATCTGGCCATTCACTTTGTTATTTGCCTCCAAGGCATTTTTCCATCAAGAAACTAGAGGAGAATAAGAGATGGCAGACTCATTTATTGGAGAAATTCGTATTTTTGGCACAACGTTCAGTCCTCGATATTGGTCAATTTGTAATGGCCAAATTGTAAGCATTGGACAGATGTCAGCAGTCTTTAGTTTATTAGGGACTAATTTTGGAGGTGATGGTAGAACAACATTTGGCCTTCCCGATTTAGCAGGCCGTGCACCTATGCATGCAGGGCAAGCCCCTGGCCTATCTTTGCGTCCATTCTCTTATTTTGGCGGGTCAACTCAAGAGACATTGGTCGCATCTCAGCTACCTGAGCACACACACAGTATTTCAGGAGTACGTCAGTCAGGTGACACCGCAGAGCCAACTAACAATAAGCTGTCAATTGACACTGGGGCAACAGGCGGCACACTGAGATATACCGCACCCCTTGATAGTGATATAGGCTTAATGGATGACTCAAGTTTTGCTACCGCTGGTGCTGGGCAGCCACATGAGAATATGCAACCTAGCTTAGCGCTAAACTTTTGTATTGCGCTGGACGGGATTTATCCACCAAGAAATTGATGTGTGAGAATACAGGTTTTAGTTTGCAATCTGTATTCTACATATGATGAAAAAACGATTATGTTTGTGCAGGGAATAAGTTATATGTTGTTTGAAAGAGCTCTGTTGGTTGTAATTTACTTATGTTGAAATACCTTAATTGGCATATTGTTTTCAGTTGTTTAATTATAGCTGTGTGCTTATTTGCAAAAGATGTATCTGCTCAGGCGAATTTAGACAAGCTGCAATTTAAAAGCTCTAAAGGTAGTGTTGTATTTGCCAAGTATGACAGTGATTTTTTGATTGATGATAGAGGTATAAAGTACGCATTTAACAAAAAAATAATAATACTCTCTTTGCTATCAGTAGATGAAATTTCACAGCTACATGATGAAATAAAACAAGTTCAAGTAATCGCTAATATAGGAAATAGATTGGTTTATTGGGTAACACCTAGAACCGAATATTTTTTTGATGTTTATTTAGCGTTAAGCAAACATCAAGATGTGTTAGAAATCGAACCTGATATCGCACCTGTTACAAAGTTAATCACTTCAGGTACAAGAGTACCGACTAGCAATACACTTACACCACAAAATGTCCCTTTGTGCGATAAACCAAAGAATACCGTTCGGGTTGCAATTATTGATGATGGCTTTGACTTTACTCACCCAGAGTTTGATGATTTAACAGTATTGTTCGAATATGACCCTGATAAACAAACATTAGCAGCCAGTGCTAAAAATCCAATTGATTACCATGGTACACGCGTTGTTGGAGTTATCGCGGCAAAGCAAGATAATGTAGGGGTTGACGGCTTTGCACCGACCAGTGAAATAATTGCTATAAGGCAGGTTTCGACATGGTCATCTTCTTTAATATTGGCATTTCAGGTCGCTAAGTTGATGAAAGCGGATGTTATCAATTGTAGTTGGGTTTTACCGTTTTTATCTAGTATTACGTCACTGGTTATTGAGGATGTAGCTTCAGCATCAAATGCACCTATTATTGTTGTTTCTGCGGGGAATTCTGGTAAAGAAGCCTGTGAAATTAATCAGTTGTCTGCATTAGGTTCAGTGGTTGTGGTAGGGTCAATAAATAAAAATGGAGGGATTGCACCGTTTTCTAATTATGGACAATGTGTTGATTATTATGCTCCTTCTTCAATTGCATCAACGTCACGGAACGGGTATGCAAATTTCGGCGGGACCTCGTCATCTGCCGCTATTGTTTCAGGTATCGTGGCACAGCTAAAAGCATGCGGAGTTGAACACCCGTTAACAAAATTAACAATGGTTGAAAATATTTATGCAGCTCATAAAATCAAGAAAAAATAATATAAAGAGTGTAATTTTGGCTAGATTAGAAGGTAGTGAGATTAATGAGTTCTGAAACGGAACAGTTAGATTTTAGCAGCACGCATAGTGACAATTTCCCAAAAATATTGGCTCAGTTGGGGATATCGTTGATTGTGACAAGTTATCAATCACAACGTGTCATTTTAGTGCGCTCTAATAATGGCAATCTAGAAACAAAATTAAAAGCATTTCCAAGACCTATGGGGCTTTATGCTGACGAAAATAGGATCACGCTTGGAACACTAAATCAAGTAATCGACTTTCAAAGAACACCAAATGGTTATGCAGATGTCATTAATGGCGACCTTGATAGTTATGAAGAGTTACCAAAAAAATTACAAGATAATGAACTGCGAGATATAGCCAAGTTCCGTGAAGAGTGGGATGAACAAGTCCAAAGTGTAAAGGCAGCCGACAGTTTGTTTATTGAAAGAGCGACGTTATCAACCGGTATGATTAACATCCATGATATTTGTTGGGGTAATGATGGCTTGTGGGTAGTTAACTCGATGTTCTCTTGTTTAAGTAAGTTAAGCCCTGACCATAGTTTTATCGCTGCTTGGGTGCCGTCGTTTATTTCAGATCTGAAACCAGAAAATAGATGCCATTTAAATGGTATGGCGTTGTTAGATGGTGTGCCTCGTTATGCTACTGCCTTTAGTGAATCCGATACAGCGGAGGGCTGGCGTGAAGAACTAGGAGAGAAAGGGGTACTTATTGATGTCGTTGAAAATAAGGTCATCAAATCAGGTATCTCAATGCCGCATTCGCCAAGGTGCCACGCAGGTAAAGTGTATTATTGTGCATCTGGAGATGGCGATATTCATGTCTACGATCCAAAATTAGGTACTAGTCGAGTTTTATGTGAGTTGCAAGGCTTTACAAGAGGGATGACGTTTTTTGGTGACTTGATGCTTGTCGGTACGAGTACATTACGTAAGTCAGAAGAGCATATTCGTTTCAAAGCAAACCCCAGATTATTGGATGGGCAAAGTGAATGCGCAGTATGGTTAGTGAATGTAAGTACAGGTGAGGTAATTGGTAATTTAACTTTTTCAGGTGAAGTAAAGCAAATTTACGATATTGCGGTTGTACCTAATAGCATAAAGCCAGAGCTATTTCAAAGCTCAGACGCGTTGTCTAGCCATATTTTTGAATTTTGTCGAGGGTAAGTATTATGAAACATTTGAGCTTAAATAAAACCTTTTTAGGCGTTGCAATTTCTGCCGTAATTGCTAGCGGAGCTTATGCAGAAACAGTAACTGAAGGTGTAGATTTAAAACAATTTTCAAAAAAATCAGCATTAGAAACAGAGGGTGAAATAGTTGTTGATGTAGAGTCAAAAAATCCCTTTTCGGCATTTAGTCGAGGGGAAAAAGCACAATCACACTTAGTAAACTCAGATATAAATAATACATTAAACTTTTTAAAAGAGCAGGGGTTACTCGAAACTAATGAACAAAAAGTAAGTATTGTTACGGGCGATAATACACAGGTAAAAAGTGACTTACTAATAAGAAAGGTGTTTGCAAGTGCAAACTGTACACTACCTGGCGGAGCATGTGCCACTATAAGTTCTTCTAGCTGTACCTTGAGAGGTGGCAGTGTTGGTGCTTGTGGGTCATCTCCAGAAATAGATGTTGAAGAAAGTGGAGCGACAACTGTAAGTGAAGATTTTGGCAGTGTAGCAGCAGATGGAGTAGCAACTACAACAAAAACCTTTACGGTAAAAAATGAAGGCACTGGTAATTTAACGACTACGGCTGTTTCTATAACAAGTGGTAGTAGCGACTTTTCAATTACAGGCGGTACATGTGCTACGAATGGTCAAACATTAAGCTCAGGTATGCAATGTACGATACTTGTTACTGTACAAACGACAACGGTTGGTGGGATATCAGGTAATTTAAGAATTAGCAACACTGATGCAAATGAGAGTATGTATAATGTGTCTTTGAGTGCCACAGGTACTTCTACAAACTCAGCGCCTGTTGTTGATTTAAATGGCACAATGACTCCAGGTACAGGGAGTTTTTCGGCGTTTTCTGAAGGCAGTGGTGCTGTAAATATTGCGCCCGATGCTAGTGCCGCTGATAGTGATGGCGATACAATAACAACAATAACCGTTGCATTAACAAACGATCAAGATGGCACCTCAGAAGGGCTTAATGCTTCAGCGGCTGCGCAAAATGCACTTGGTGGTATATCAGGTGCCTCAGACATTACTCTGCAAGATACAATTTCGATAACGGGTGCATCTGCAACCGTTGCTGAAGTGACGACCTTTTTACAAGCAATAACGTATAATAATACCAGTGCAACACCCAACACAACTTCGCGTACAGTGTCAGTTGTTATAAATGATGGCACTGAAAACAGTATTAGCCGTACAGCGACAACTTCAGTGGCTAACCTTACAGCGGCTAGTTCTACAGCGGCGGGTTTTAGTACCTTAGATGGTACAAATTTAAATCCGGCAATTACGTTTAGTAGTGATAACGAAACATTAACGATAAGTAATCCATCACATATTACAGGTTCAGTGGCTGACGGTGGTACTGGTACAGATACCATTCACGTTCCGACTGGATCCGATTTAACGGCTTTTACTACATTAACAGGCTTTGAAACATTATCAGTGCCTAGCAGCGTCACTTTAACGTTAAGTGAAGCGCAGCATGAGCAATTTACAACGATTTCGGGGAGCGGGGCTCCTGTCTTTACGATTACAGCAGGCAGTGGGGGCGATGCAAATTTAACGGCAAATAGCACCATCGCAACATACGTTTTAAATACACCAGTTTCATTAACGCTTGTAGACAGAGACCAGTCTGTTACAGGCAGTAATTTAGCTGATTCAGTCGATATTTCCAACTTTTCGTACCGAGGAACTCTCGATGGTGGGGATGGCACAGATACACTTACGCTAGCTAATGGCGCGAGTTTAGCGGCTGCAACGATTTCGAACTTTGAAACACTTAATTTGAGCGGCGGCGTATCTGTCACGATGAAAGAAGCGCAGCATGATGCGTTTTCTACAATTTCAGGCGCAGGTACAGATCAAATTACCATTTCAGACGCAACTAATGGTTTAATTGCTGCGAATGATATTGAAACGTATGTGCTCGGTAGTGCAAACACAATTACCTTATCAAATGGCTCACAAAATATAACAGGCAGCACGGGCAATGATACGGTAAATATTGCAGGTTTAACGGTTACAGGTACACTCAATGCAAATGGTGGTACCGATACATTAAGCATGGCAACAGGTGCCGACACCACAAGTGCTACAGTGTCTAGTTTTGAAAACTTAACCCTTGCAACAAACTCATCGGTGGCTTTATCTGCAGCGCAAGTGAGTACATTTACAGGCACTATTACAGCGTCTGGCGCTGAAACGATTACGGTTTCGGGTGATGGTAACTTTACAACACTTAGCAATATTGAAACGTTTAACGTTGGTGATGATTCAACAAATACACGAACAATTACGTTAGGTTCTTCGTCTGTCAATGTGACAAGCGCATCAACAACCGATGCAAATACGTTTGATGTCAGTGGATTAACGTTTACTGGAACAATAACAGGTGAAGCAAGCGTTAATGATACGCTATCTATCAGTAATACGGGGGATATTACTGGAGCAACAGTTTCCAATATTGAAAACCTAACACTTAGCAGTGGTGCACGGGTTTCAATGACGCGTTCGCAACACGCCGGTTTTACAGGCACTATATCTGCAATAGGTTCTGAAACAATTGATGTTTATGGCGATGGTGATTTTTCTACTTTCAGTGATGTTGAAACTTACAACGTATTTGATGATTCTTCAAACAGTAGAACAATTACGATAGTCTCAGCGACTCAAAGTATAATAGATAGATCTAGTAATACAGCAATGACCTTTGCACTTGGTGGCGCTGGGTTTAGTGGCTCATTAACCTCAGAGCTAAATGCTGCAGATAAGGTGAGTGTCACTGACGGTGCTGACGTGACTTCTGGCTCATTCTTTAATATTGGTACATTAAGCTTAGCCTCTGCAGCAACAGTAGCAATTGATGTTAATAATATTAATGATTTTAATACTGCAATTACAGGCTCTGCTGGCGCTGATACACTAAAACTGATGGATGGTGGTATTTTTAATTTTTCCAGCACCACGGTATCGGGTATTGAAAACCTGGCAATCGGCACTAATAACAACACGACTATCACCTTAACCGATAATTTTAATACTGATGCTGGCGTTGTGTCTTTTTCTAATGTTAGTGGCAGTGCAATTACAGCCGCAGTGACCCTGGATGCAAGTGCATTTAGCGCCGACATTTTAACCATGACCTCATCAGATTTTAATGGTGATGATGTACTTAAAGGTGGCTCTGGCGCCGATACTTTGCGCCCAGGTGCTGGTATAGATACGCTAACAGGCAATGCAGGTAATGATAATTTTGTAGGTAGCTCATCACAATTATCAGGGGACACAATTACCGATTTAGCCGTAGGTGATCGCATTACAATTACTGGTATCACAGGGCTTTCAGCCAGTAACGTGCGTTTTAATGGCACAAGTACATTAGAAGTAGATACCAACGCCACTGATTTTAATATTTCTGAACTTACTCTTTCTCTTACTAATGCGCCAGGCAATGATTTAGCTTTTACGGTTGCTGATAGCGGATCAGATTCCGTTATTACATTTGTTTCAGCAAATTCTGCGCCTACATTTAGCTCGCTTAATGGCGGTGCTACGTTTATCGAAGGTTTAAGTGCTGTGAGCATTGATAGCGATATGACAATTGCAGATGCTGAACTTGATGCACTTAACAGCAACGCAGGGGATTACAACAATGCTAGCTTAACTATTCGCCGACGTGGCGGTGCGAGTGCCGAAGATCGATTTGGTCATTCGGGGCTATTAGGGACGTTAACTGAAGGTAATACATTTAGTTATAACGGTAATAATGTAGGGACTGTTACCACAAACTCGGCAGGTACTTTAACGCTAACATTTAATAGCAATGCTACTTCTGCAATTGTAGACTCTGTTGCGCAAGCAATTACCTACGCCAATAACTCAGATATTCCTCTAAATGCAACTGTGCTTGACTATACCTTTAATGATGGTGTCGTAGATAGTACAGGTACTAATCAGGCATCAGTTACAATTACCTCGGTTAACGATGCGCCTACTGTATCAGCAGTCGGGGCTAATCCAACATTTACAGAAAATGGCTCACAAGTTGGTATTTTCTCTTCAGCCTCTATTAATGCTATTGAAAGCGGACAAAATATTGAGCAAATATTACTGACGGTAAGTAATGTAAAAGATATTGGCAATGAGTTCCTTCAATTTGGCACTGATGTTATTAGGCTAGAAAATAATGCATCCGGTACATATTCGGGGTCAGTTAATTTTAGTTATGTTGTCACTCTTAGCGGTTCAAAGGCAACGGTAACGATTGTCGCCTCAGACACTGCGGCCGTATGGCAGAACTATGTTCCTTTCTTAGCTTATAAAAATACGAGTGAATCACCGACAGAAGGAGATAGAGTTGTAACGCTAACGTCTATAAAAGATAGCGGTGGTACATCTAATGGTGGTGTTGATAGATCTACAGGTAGTTTTGGTTCTTCTACGGTTAAAGTAGTGGGTGTAAATGATGATCCAACAGACATTACTTTATCGGCAACAAACATTAATCAATCTTTAGTGTCTTTGGGCGCTGATGTTGGGACTTTAAGTACAACGGATCTTGATGATAGTACGCATACTTATACATTGGTAGCTCCTAGTTCATCAGCCAGTGGTTCGTGTTCATCAAATAGTGGTAACAGTAGCTTTCAAATTAATGGGAGCGTGCTAGAGACTCAAGCCGCCATTTCAGCAGGCACCTACATAGTATGTGTGCAAGCGGATGATGCTTCGTCATCGTTTAAAAAATCATTCACAGTAACGGTGACTGATAATATTGCACCGACAGGGCACAGCGTTTTAATAACTCAAGATACGATTACTCGAGATAATGAAGCCGCGTTAGGTTTTACTCTAAATGGGCTTGAAAGCAGCGGTTCATTTACTTACAAAGTGACTGATGGCTCTAATGAAATTATAGGTAATTCTAGAGCAATAACGGGAGCTTCAGCTCAGGTTACGGGTGTTAATGTAACCACTTTAAATGAAGGTACACTTACACTTTCGGTGACAGTATCAGATACCGCTGGGAATGAAGCCAGCGATGTAACGGCAACAATTGTTAAAAGCTACAACATTAAACCGGTACTATCAGGTACGCCATTGGCGACAATAGATGAAGATTCTCAATACAGCTTTACCGCAACGCTCACGGATCCGGATACAAGCGACATACATACGTTTAGTATTACTAATAAGCCAAGTTGGGCAACATTTGATACGGCCACAGGTTTACTGTCAGGAACACCCACCGATCAAGATGTAGGTACCTCAGCGAATGTCAATATAAAGGTATCCGATGGTACTGAAGATAGCGCAGCGATGATATTTGATATTGAAGTAAAAAATACCAATGATGCGCCTGTAGGTCAAAACTTTGCATTTAGTTTAGATGAAGGGGCATTATTTGCAGCCATCCCTGTTAATGGTGTATTAAGCAATGCCACTGATGATGACCTTGATAGCGGTGATACATTCACTGCAGTGAAAGTGACAAACCCATCATCGGGTACGGTTACGCTTAATAGCGACGGTAGCTTTAGTTATCAACATGATGGCAGTGAAAGCACGTCTGATAGTTTCACCTACCAGATAGAAGATGCCGCAGGAGACAAGTCAGCAGTTCAGACGGTAAGCTTTACCGTTACGCCAGTAGAAGATGCGCCTATTGTGGTTGCCGACTCTATAACAACTGATGAAGATACTCCTGTTACTTTTAGTGTTGTTAGTAATGACAGTGACGCTGAAGATAATATGGTTGTATCTTCTGCTGCGATAGTGGACGCACCGACTAAAGGGCAAGCTAGTATTGCAAATGGAATCGTAACTTATACACCATTGAGTAATGTATCTGGTACAGATTCATTTACATATACAGTAAAAGACAGTACGGGTTTAATATCTGAAAAAGCGACTGTATCGATTACTATAACCCCAGTGAATGATGCGCCGATTGCTATTAATTTTAATGAGGTGATAGATGAAGGTACACCAACGTCTGCACTTTCAATTAGAAGCAACGCTACCGATATAGAAGATACTATTCCAACGGGTGATATTAGTGTTGTAGCACAACCATCTAAAGGGTCAGTGAGTGTTGATCAAAATAACGGTACTTTAATTTATACACCTACAGGCAGTGAAAACGGAAGCGATACATTTACTTATACGATAGCCGACAGCAACGGTTTGGCATCAAATACAGCCTCTGTGACGGTAAATATAGGTGCTGTTAATGATCGCCCTATTGTCCAAAACGATGTGATAACCACCGATGAAGATACTGCAACCAGTGTGGCTATTTTAGCGAATGATTCAGATGTAGAAGACCAAGGTTTTAATGGCGCAAATGTGCTGTTAGAAAATAAAGGCGATGGTGCAGGAGAATATGACTTTGCCAGCGTAAGCGTGAACCTTGATGGTAGTTTAGCAATTACCCCTAAAGCAAATATAAATGGGGTTCACAGTTTTACTTACACCGTTACTGACAGTGAAGGACTTACTTCGCTACCAGCTACAGTTACACTGATTATTACGGCGATAAATGACGCCCCAGTTGCCGTTGATAACACTGCACAGTTACAAGAAGAAGGGCAGTTTGAGGTCAATGTTCTAGGTAATGATAGTGATGTTGATATTGGTGATAGCCTTAACGCTAGCTCCGTAACGATTGTTACTAACCCTGCAAATGGATCGGTGAGCGTATTAGCAACTGGTGCAATTGTTTACACGCCTCAAGCGAACTTTTTTGGCGATGATAGCTTTACCTATACGGTTGAAGATAGCAACGCAGCTGTATCAAATATAGCGACAGTGACTATGAGTGTCGCCTCCGTGAATTACAAACCGGTTGGCGTTGCGCAATCGCAATCACTGGATGAAGATGGCTCAATACTACTGACGTTAGTTGCAACAGATATAGATCAAGACACGTTAAGTTACCGGATAGTTAATGCCCCAAGCAAAGGTACTTTGGTACAGCAAAGTAACGATAGTTGGCTTTATACGACGAATGAAAACATTAATGGTACAGACAGCTTTACGTTTGTGGCCAACGACGGTGAAATTGATGCTGATGAAGTCACTGTTTCGTTAATTATCAATGCAATTAATGATGCACCTACGGTTGCTGGGCAAGTACTTTCAGCAAATGAAGATACAGCGCTAACGGTTACTCTATCGGGTAATGATATTGAAGAGCAGTCTCTAAGCTATCGAGTGGTAACTGAGCCTGCTAATGGCAGTACGACCTTAACCGGTAACATACTTATTTATACACCAAACAGTAACTTTAATGGCAGTGACTCTGTGAGCATTGTTGCTAATGATGGTGAGCTTGATTCAGAGTTTGCACGTATTTCGATTACGGTCGACAGTGTTAATGATGCACCGTTGATAAGTGGGATACCTGCGGCATCAGTGAACGAAGACAGTGAGTATTTATTTATCCCGATAGCAAGCGATATGGATAATGATACGCTGACATTTAGTATCAGTAATAAGCCAAGTTGGGCTAGCTTTAATAGCGCAACAGGGCAACTTAGTGGCACACCAGTAAGAGAAAATGCAGGTCAATTTACTAATATTGTTATTGCAGTGACTGACGGACAACTTGAAGCACGCTTACCTGCATTTACAGTAACAGTAAATAACACAAATAAAGCCCCAGTGTCGCAAAGTATGATGTTAGATGTTCTTGAAGACGCTTCCATTACTTTTGCTCCAGATGTCTCAGATCTTGATGACGATATACTTACGCTAACAGCCATATCGCAGCCTCAATTTGGTACTTTAAGTAAGCAAGGCAATGTGTTTACGTACTCACCAAATGCGAATTACTTTGGTATTGACAGTTTTACGTACATTGTAAGCGATGGTACAGAACAATCTGCAATCGCTACGGTAAGCTTGAATGTTATTTCAGTGAATGACAGACCTGTTGCAAATCCTGATGTATTCTCATTAGATATAAATGAGGAAAACACGTATTTATTGGATGTATTAGCCAATGATACCGATGCTGATGAACAACCATTGAGTATTATCGGTGCAAGCGCGAGCGTGGGGAGTGTAACAATTGAAAATGGTGTGATTGCATATAAATCGCAAGCGAGTACACAAGGGATTATTCAGATTAGTTACCTGATTGAAGATCCAGATAAAGCAAGAAGTAGAACGACTGCTAAATTAACGTTGAATAAACAAACAGATGATGTGCCAACGATTGAAACACCGGTTGATTTGGATATTAATGCTAAAGGATTGTTCACTAAGGTGGATTTAGGTGTACCGCTTGCTACTGACAATCAAGGTAACCGATTGGCAGTATCACTCGTTGATTCAACGTCACTGTTTACTCCTGGAAGTCATTTGGTCTATTGGCAGGCTTTTGACAGTAATGGGCTTGAAGCAATTGCTACACAGAGCATTAATGTTAATCCGCTTATTTCTTTAAGTAAAGATAGCCAAGTAGCAGAGGATCAAACATATCGCTTTAATGTATTTTTAAATGGCGAGTCACCGACCTATCCAGTAACAATTCCTTATACTGTTTCAGGTACGGCCAACAGTGCTGACCACGATTTAACATCAAGTGAATTAGTTATTGAAAGCGGCGTCCAGGGGCAAGTAAGCTTTACTGTTTTTGCTGACTCAGAAATTGAAGGCAACGAAACAATTATTGTTTCATTAGCGAATACGTTAAATCTGGGTGCGAGATCAACGGTTAATATCACGATTGTTGAAGATAATGTAGCACCTACAATCTCTACATCGATTAAGCAAAATGAGGAAGCTAGATCGCTTGTCGCGATAGGCGAGGAGTTAGTCACTATTACTGGGGTCGCAGAGGATATAAACCCAAGTGATAACGTAACACTAAATTGGCTATCACAAGATGATCAGTTAACTAATACCAGTACAAATGAGGGGGAATTTGTTTTTTCAACGCAATCACTTGCTCCGGGTATTTATAAAGTGTCAGTGACGGCTGAAGATGACGGTGAACCAAACTTATCAACAACAAAAGAAATCTATGTTGAAGTAGTACAGTCTCTTGATACCCTCGATTCGGGTGATTCTGATGGCGATCTAATACCGGATGATCAAGAAGGCTTTACTGATACTGATAATGACGGCATACCAGATTACCTAGATGCTATTAGTCAATGTAATGTGGTACAAGGTCAAGTCAAAGACAGTGACAAGTTTTTAGTTGAAGGCGAGCCAGGTGTCTGTGTTAGAAAGGGCGTGACTGTTGTACAAAATGTGACAGGAGGAGTTCAATTATTAGAGAGTGAATTACCAGCCGACGCTAACGCATTAAATATTGGTGGAGTATTTGACTTTATTGCGACAGGGCTTCCAAACCCTGGAGATACCTACAGTATTGTATTTCCACAAAGAAAGCCAATCTCACAAAATTCCACTTATAGGAAGTTTAAAGAAGGCCAATGGGTTGATTTTGTATCTACAGCACATGACCAAATATTATCTGCTGCGGGTGAACCAGGTTATTGCCCACCACCAAGAAGTAGTGAATGGACGCAAGGCCTAGCGGAAGGCGCATGGTGTGTGCAACTACAAATTGTTGACGGTGGTCCAAATGATGATGATGGAAAAGCAAATGGCTCTATTGTAGATCCTGGCGGTGTTGCTGTTGTGCGTACAACGAATCAATTACCACAAGCAAATCAAGATGAAGTAACGATAGGTGCAGGTGAATCTATTACTATTGATGTGCTAGAAAATGACACAGACATAGATGGAGATGCATTAACACTGACGGGTGCGACGGTTGATTTTGGGCAAGTGAGTATTATTGATAATCAGATACTTTATACTCCGCCTACATCATTTATCGGTATTGCGACCATTGAATACAGCATTACTGATGGACAAGGAGGAACATCTAACAATAATGCTAAGGTTAACTTAGTGGAAAATAATGCACCAACAGCAATATTTGATACAGCTAGTACCACCGATCGCGTATCAATAGAAATTGATGTACTTGGTAATGATACTGATATTGATATGGATGAATTATTTATTATTAGTGCAGCGGCAACTTATGGCACTGTATCAATTAATATTAATGGCACTTTACAATACATGCCAAAGGTAGGTTTTGAAGGTGTTGATACTGTCGACTATACTATTAAAGACAGTAAAGGAGCTAAATCTTCGGCACAAGTTGAAATTACCGTTAGTGCAGTAAAATCAGTTTCTATTAGTAATAAGTCATCGGGAGGAAGTATGGGAGGCGTTGGGTTGTTGCTGATTTCAATGTTGGTATTTAGCCGTCGAAAGTCATTGTTTCCAAGTTTTGCGATAATTACTACAAGTTGCTTAATAAGTGGCAGTGCACTCGCTGAAGCATGGTCTTTTGAGGGAACTGTAGGTCAAGCTAAAGCTAAGCATTCTTTGGCAATAACGGGCAGTGATGTTAAGACCATTTCAGTTGATGATAAAGATACTAGTTGGTCTGTGGGCGCTTACTATGAGCTAGCTCCTAATTGGGAAGTTGCAATACGGTATATTGATTTAGGGCAAGGACGTGTTGAATTAACAGCGGATACAACAACACCAAATGACCTTCATAATGACTACGCGCGTTATGCTCCAATCTTACCAAAAGGTGTTGCCACGGAAGTCGGTTATTTATTTATGCCTGCTGAATCATTTAGTACTAAGTTGTTTTTGGGGGCTTATCGCCATCAATATAAAATACAAAGTGATATAACCAATGGTGCAACGCTAGAGTCTAAAAAGCATACGACCAAGCTTTATGCGGGTGGTTCAGTTGGGTATTCGATTTATAAAAATACCGAGTTACTACTCAAGTATAGCTACTATAAAGTGTCAAAAAACGATGTAAGTGAGCTATCTGCTGGCGTTAAAGTCCACTTTTAAAGTCACTCTTAATAAATCAGCGCGCCATTAAGGGGCGCTGATTTTAAGTATTATTCAAAAAGTATCACTAAGTTGTTTTGTTTCTATTGAAGAATCCTGAGTTCGTGGTATGTTTCTCGCAATCAAAAAAATAATAGGAATTCACACATGCCAAAGGCGAGTGATGTTAAAAAAGGTACTGCTATTGATTTTAATGGCCGAGTGCTAGTTGTAAAAGATATTGTGCGCTCTGTGCCGCAAGGCCGTGCTGGTGGCAGTTTATATCGAATGCGTTTATACGATGTAGTAACTGGCAGCAAAGTGGATGAAACATTTAAAGACAGCGATATGCTAACGCTTGCTGATTTAACACGTCGCGAAGCAATGTTGTCGTATATTGATGGCGACGAGTATGTTTTCATGGATAACGAAGATTACACGCCATATAACTTAAATAAAGATGCTATTAGCGAAGAGATTCAATTTGTAAATGAAGAAACCCAAGGTGTGCATGTTATTGTCATTGACGGTGCAGCAGTAGGCCTTGATTTACCATCAAGTGTTGAGCTTGTTGTTGAAGAAACCGATCCTTCAATTAAAGGGGCTTCTGCAAGCGCTCGTTCAAAACCTGCACGTATGTCTACAGGCTTAAATATTTCTGTGCCTGAGCATATTTCAACAGGTGACCGTATTCGTATAAATACTGTTGAACATAAATTCATGGGCCGTGCTGAAAAGTAAGTTATAAACTTT